>NZ_CP059725.1:2830000-3045000 GCF_014117425.1 Bartonella sp. HY038 | reverse complement strand
GGGAGGTGCGAATAACCTTTGATCCGTAGATCTCCGAATGGGGGAACCCACCTTTGATGGCTAGAAAAGTTAAGTTGTTCAGCAATGGACTGCTTAGGTTTCTAGCTATCTTTAAAAAGGTATCTACATCTGAATAAAATAGGGTGTAAGAAGCGAACGCAGGGAACTGAAACATCTAAGTACCTGTAGGAAAGGACATCAAACGAGACTCCGTTAGTAGTGGCGAGCGAACGCGGACCAGGCCAGTGGCTTAAATGAGAAAAGTGGAATAAGTTGGAAAGCTTAACCAAAGTGGGTGATAGTCCCGTACACGTAAATTGATTTTAAGTCCTAGAGTAGGGCGGGACACGTGAAATCCTGTCTGAACATGGGTAGACCACTATCCAAGCCTAAGTACTCGTGCATGACCGATAGTGAACCAGTACCGTGAGGGAAAGGTGAAAAGCACCCCGACGAGGGGAGTGAAATAGATCCTGAAACCGAATGCCTACAAACAGTCGGAGCCCAAGATTAGTTCTGGGTGACGGCGTACCTTTTGTATAATGGGTCAGCGACTTAGTCTGACGAGCAAGCTTAAACCGATAGGTGTAGGCGTAGCGAAAGCGAGTCTGAACAGGGCGTTCAGTTCGTCGGATTAGACCCGAAACCGAGTGATCTAGCCATGAGCAGGCTGAAGGTAAGGTAACACTTACTGGAGGGCCGAACCCATATCTGTTGCAATAGATCGGGATGACTTGTGGCTAGGGGTGAAAGGCCAATCAAACTCGGAAATAGCTGGTTCTCCGCGAAATCTATTTAGGTAGAGCGTTAGTTTTATTCTCCAGGGGGTAGAGCACTGGATGGGCTAGGGGTCCTCACCGGATTACCAAACCTAACCAAACTCCGAATACCTGGAAGAACTGACTAGCAGACACACGGCGGGTGCTAACGTCCGTCGTGGAGAGGGAAACAACCCTGACCACCATCTAAGGTCCCCAAGTTATGGCTAAGTGGGAAAGGATGTGAGGATCCCAAAACAACCAGGATGTTGGCTTAGAAGCAGCCATCATTTAAAGAAAGCGTAACAGCTCACTGGTCTAAATAAGGGTCTTTGCGCCGAAAATGTAACGGGGCTAAAGCCATACACCGAAGATGTGGATTTACACGTAAGTGTAAGTGGTAGCGGAGCGTTCCATAAGCCTGTGAAGGGATACCCGTGAGGGATCCTGGAGGTATTGGAAGTGAGAATGCTGACATGAGTAACGATAAAGGGAGTGAGAGACTCCCTCGCCGAAAGTCCAAGGGTTCCTGCTTAAAGTTAATCTGAGCAGGGTGAGCCGGCCCCTAAGACGAGGCCGAAAGGCGTAGTCGATGGGAACCACGTTAATATTCGTGGGCCTGTGGGAAGTGACGGATTGCGTAAATTGTATCATCTTATTGGATTGATGATGCAGTGAAGCAGTTCCAGGAAATAGCTCCCACATTATAGACCGTACCCGAAACCGACACAGGTGGACCGGTAGAGAATACCAAGGCGCTTGAGAGAACTATGTTGAAGGAACTCGGCAAATTGCACGCGTAACTTCGGAAGAAGCGTGACCCTTTAGCGGGCAACCGTTAGGGGGTGGCACAGACCAGGGGGTAGCGACTGTTTACCAAAAACACAGGGCTCTGCGAAGTCGCAAGACGACGTATAGGGTCTGACGCCTGCCCGGTGCTGGAAGGTTAAGAGGAGATGTGCAAGCATTGAATTGAAGCCCCAGTAAACGGCGGCCGTAACTATAACGGTCCTAAGGTAGCGAAATTCCTTGTCGGGTAAGTTCCGACCTGCACGAATGGCGTAACGACTTCCCCGCTGTCTCCAACATAGACTCAGTGAAATTGAATTCCCCGTGAAGATGCGGGGTTCCTGCGGTTAGACGGAAAGACCCCGTGCACCTTTACTATAGCTTTACACTGGCATTCGTGTCGACATGTGTAGGATAGGTGGTAGACTTTGAAGCAGTGGCGCCAGCCATTGTGGAGTCTTCCTTGAAATACCACCCTTATCTACATGGATGTCTAACTGCGTTCCGTTATCCGGAACCAGGACCGTGTATGGTGGGTAGTTTGACTGGGGCGGTCGCCTCCTAAAGAGTAACGGAGGCGCGCGATGGTGGGCTCAGAACGGTCGGAAATCGTTCGCTGAGTGCAATGGCATAAGCCTGCCTGACTGTAAGACTGACAAGTCGAGCAGAGTCGAAAGACGGTCATAGTGATCCGGTGGTCCCGTGTGGAAGGGCCATCGCTCAACGGATAAAAGGTACGCCGGGGATAACAGGCTGATGACCCCCAAGAGTCCATATCGACGGGGTTGTTTGGCACCTCGATGTCGACTCATCGCATCCTGGGGCTGGAGCAGGTCCCAAGGGTATGGCTGTTCGCCATTTAAAGCGGTACGTGAGTTGGGTTCAGAACGTCGTGAGACAGTTCGGTCCCTATCTGCCGTGGGTGTAGGAATATTGATAGGATCTGTCCCTAGTACGAGAGGACCGGGATGGACGTATCTCTGGTGGACCTGTTGTGGCGCCAGCCGCATAGCAGGGTAGCTATATACGGAAGGGATAACCGCTGAAGGCATCTAAGCGGGAAACCCACCTAAAAACGAGTATTCCCATGAGAACCGTGGAAGACGACCACGTTGATAGGTCAGGTGTGGAAGTGTGGTAACACATGAAGCTTACTGATACTAATCGTTCAATCGGCTTGATCGTTCCCATTACCTATATCCAGTTAATAAAAAAGCAGAAAAATCAAAACCAGCTTCAATTCGTTCATGCCTTTCGCCGACCTGGTGGTTATGGCGGAGCGGCTGCACCCGATCCCATTCCGAACTCGGCCGTGAAACGCTCCAGCGCCAATGGTACTTTGTCTTAAGACACGGGAGAGTAGGTCGCTGCCAGGTCTGCAAAATGCATGTATGAATATTTTCTCTTCACCATCAAACAAATCAATTTGTCTAGCTGATAAATCCCAAGCAATATAAGCCCTATAGCTTAAATCATTCCTTGGAAAAAAGACACAAAATCAAGATAATAACGCTTCCTAAAAGCATGACATTATTTTAAAAATGTGCCTTAATATCAGATACTCCTTCACAACATACCGGTCGTGAAGAAGTAAACAAAACCCTTGACGCGGGGTGGAGCAGCCCGGTAGCTCGTCAGGCTCATAACCTGAAGGTCGTAGGTTCAAATCCTGCCCCCGCAACCAATAAAACCCATCAGCAAAATAATAGACACATTGATAATGTTTATATCTTATAGTTACAAAATGTGGCTTTCGACGGTTGACGGTGATAATGCGCGTTATTTTATAATAACGTCAAAATGGCTTCGTGTTAACATTGATTGGCGCTGAGGTGCTGGTATGTATCTAAATGCTAAAAAACCAACCATAACATCAACGTCGGCAGTGAAAATCAACACTGCGCAAGAAAACCTGACAAGAATCCAAGAAAAATATCAGCTTTATATACAATAGCCGCAACTGAGGCGGTTTCTGGCGTTGAAAAAACTACGCTTAATACTGTTTAAGGCCCTGCGATGTTAAGCCGACTAGTATTTAGGATTTTTAGTTTAATAGCTCCACCCAAATATTTATTTGCCTAATAAACTACCCAGATTTAAAAACAGTTTAAACGACCCGTGATTATCTTAATATGGTGCAGGTGGGCGTTTTTTACGAGATATTTTTAGGTTAGATAACGGCATTTCAAAACTCAATTTAGCAGGGTGTTTTTCTTTCCTTTTCTTTTCTTCTATAGCAATTGCAAAAGACACATATAAGATCGCCATACGAGCTATTTGCATGATGCGTATTGCTTTAGTTTCAAGCTCGTCGCTGCCGATGGTAATACCCAAGATTCTATCTCGTGTTTCTGGTGACATGAATGGCTTTGCCCAGCCTTCTATGACACGCAGATATGAATGTTCAAGTGCATTGCGAATGGTGTGCAAATCTTGGGCGTCAGCTGATGTGGTTGCATTAATATCTTCATCAAATAATTCTTTTGATAACCAAAATAGCCCACGTAAAGGCAAGTTATCTAATTTTTTAAATTGCGGTAAAAGATGTTTTTTATTTTCCACCATCCAAATATTTTTAAAACCTATTCTGTCGAGTTTTTTATTTAAAGCCCAATAGTGATTAACCAAATAAGCAATTTTATCCAATAGGGAATATGCAATACGAAAGGCAAAGCCCGCTAACAAAGAAATTTTCCTTAAAACATATAAAGTTAATCATTGAATTCAGGACACCTGACAAATATTCGGAGGCTTGCATTGTAGTTTTACAGCGTATTGGAATTATTTGGGCAATAATTTATCAAGCTAGTGGAAAGATTAATGATGTAATCTTTAATATGATTTGCAAAAATGTAGAGTAAGAAAGCATCATAACTTTTCCATCATCGTTGCCTTATGACTAAATCAACCCAAGGCAAACTACAACAGCAAAATTAAGTAAACTTGCACGATAAGAAGCCTATGCTGATGCCATGTCTGAATTGACTGCGAAATACCGTTAACATAAGTTACTTTTTTAAAACGGGGGTAAAAACTTGTAGCAATGAGCCATATTGTTGGTAAGAGCGCACATGCACAATTATAATATTGGTCGGGTATATCTTGTCGATTGTGCCGTTAATTTTTAAGTTTTCATACAAGCTGTCGATCATGAAACCGAATTTATAGGTCGTATTGTTTAAACAGTTTTCTCTTTTTATAGAGAAATAGAGGGTTAATATTTAAACTAGTCATGGTTGACCGAATGAGTTTAAGTCAATTCGCCTAAAAAAATTTTACGGCAAAGAAATTCTTCGCATCAGGTATGTCTGCTTGCTATTTTAATGTAAGACTACTTTAAGTTTAGACATTAAGCTTATTCTCTTTCAGTTCGGCGGAGAATTTGTCTTTTAAAGAATCTTGTTGCTGCAGGTTGAGCTTTTAGATTTGTAGCGTCTAAGATCATATACTAAGGTTTTACGTCATCTCTAGCCATTGAAGCAAGTTGCAATTAAGCACGCCCAACTGCTTCCAGTGGATGAGTGCGCTATAACATGTTTTACTCAAAAAAATTGTCAAGACCTATTTTAGTTCACTGCGAGCCATGCTTCTTATTAAAGGCAATCCTGATGATAACTTGCTTACTGACAATACGCTTCCACCAATGATGCAATAGAAAATAAGACGATATCTACGAATTTGTTTTTTGCCTAATAAAACGATGTGTTAACTTGTAATCTCTTTAGCAACGATAATTATTTTGAAATTATATAAATTAATTTAATAGCAAATAAGCATAATTTTAGGGATTTTTATATAAGAAATAATATAGTTAAATTCCTATTGAATACAAATTAATACATTTTTATTGACACAGTGGGTGTTAAGGATAGTATTAATTCTTGCTCCATCAAAAAAATCTACTTTGGTTCTAAAAATCAATAACAATTGTTGTGATTATATGATCCTGCTTGATAAGTGCAGGATATTAGGAGAATAATGATGAACCCAATATTGCTGTTACCTAAACAATTACAAGATCAAGATATCGCTTTTACTTTTTGGATGAAAAAAGCGCCAGATAATAAGTTTGTGGTCACTGCTTTTGCTGTAGATGAAGCGATTTTTGGTATGACCAAGATAGAAGTCATGCTGTCATCAAAGGATGATGATATTGATTTGCAGATGCTTATGGATAGTGCCGGTACATTGACCGTTCATCATAAATATCTTGAAACACCCCGTCATTTTTCTGGAGTTGTTGTAGAGGCAGAACGTGATGATAAGGGGCATCATAGAACTAGTTACCGTTTAGTTCTTATGCCCTCACTCTATCGTTTAAACTATGCCTCTGATTGTCGTATTTTCAAGCAAAGTTTAGTTACTGATATTGTCAAAGAAATATTTTCTGATCATGGCATCGAAAATGTGATCTGGAGCGTTGAAGAGGCTAAACACGAATTGCGTGAATATTGCGTGCAATATCGTGAGAGTCATCTCGCTTTTGTCGAACGGATCCTGGCGGAAGAGGGAATATTCTATTACTTCCATCATGGTATGGAAGGGCAGTTGAATGTTGTTTTCACCGATCGCGCTCAAGTTCTCTCGGATAGTCCTGAACAGAAGACATTGGCATATAATGCACTTGCCTCTGGTGTGGTGAAGGGGGTGTATTGCTCATCTTTAAGCTATCGCGAGAAGCTCACCTCGACCACAATGGTGCAACGTGATTATACATTTCGCAATCCTGAATATTCTCAAGAGCATAAGGAAAAGACATCAACATCCAATGGTGAGAAAAAAGACTATGAGCTTTATGTTTATCCTGGCCGTTATAAGAAAGATGCTGTGGGTAAGCCCTTTACCCGATATAGATTGGAAGCAAAGCGTGTTGATGCTTCCCTTGGTTATGGTGTTTCTAATGCCCCCATCTTTTGACTGGGCATGCTGTTACAATAACAGAACATCCTGACAATAAACTTAACCAGAAATGGCGTCTGCTCAGCATTCGTCATGAAGGAGTTCAGCCACAAGCATTGTCAGAAGACGCACAGGGAATTACATCAGCAGCGACAAGCGTTGTTACACCAGGATTATTGGGTGCCGAGCATTCTGGTCTTGCCTTTAGCATGACGAATTCAAAAAGTCCCAATCTTCTTAACCAAGCTCTAAACCCTTGCAAGAATCTTGTTTTTCAATCGGCAGTCAACCAAGATGTAACGCTAGCGACGCTTTATGCAAATGCATTTACGGCTCAACCCTCCAATCTCCCGTACCGTCCACCGCAGATGGTGAAGCCACTGATTGATGGCCCACAGATTGCCATTGTTGTTGGGCCACCGGAAGAAGAAATACTCACTGATCAATATGGTCGTGTTAAAGTTCACTTCCCATGGGATAGGCACAAAAAACTCAAGGCCGAAGATTCATCATGTTGGATTCGTGTTTCACAAGCATGGGGTGGTGGTGAATATGGTAACTTATCTATTCCCCGTGTTGGTCATGAAGTAGTTGTTGATTTTTTGGACGGTGATCCCGATCAGCCACTTATTATAGGACGTACTTATCATGAAATGAATGTCGCACCTTACAAGTTGCCCGACCATAAAACCAAGACGGTAATTCGATCAGACAGTCATAAGGGGGATGGTGGATTTAACGAATTATCGTTTGAAGATGAAAGGGGGCAAGAAAATATGTTTCTTCATGCTGAGAAAGACCAAACAATTAAGATCAAGAATAATCAGATGCAGCGAATTGATGCTAATGCTATTCAAAATATTGGTGAAAACCAAGCGATAGAAGTAGGTAACAACGTCAACCAACAAGTTGGCGGCGGCATGAATATGGTTGTTGGTGCGATCGGAGGCGCAGCAACGGGGATTCTTGGCAAAGTATTGCTAGGGCTTATGGGACAATCTGCTGAGTTACTTCAACAAGGCATAGCGATTGCGGCGAAGACGAATGTTGCAAAATCCGATATTGGCTCAAATAGTGGTGAAAAAATTATCACAGCCTTTACCGATAGTGTAGAAGCTTTCTCACAAACAACTTCGGAATTTAGTCGTCTTCTTTCTGCTGGTGGAGTTGTTGGGAGGATGGCAACCATTGCACAAGGTTTTGATCAAGCGCGTTCTGTTGCTAATAATGACAAACAACATAACTTACGTTCATCTGGTGGCGAAGCAATGGCAAGTGCAGGTAGCAATATTGCGCAATCTGTAGATTGCATGGTTGGTGGCGGGATTTTCAATCAGCTTGTTTCTAAAATCACTAACCAGACAGCTGGTTTTGCCTCAACCGAACAAGTAGGACAAGTTAAAGTGACAACTGTTGGACAGGTTCATTCCGAACAAGTTGGCAATACAAGACAAATGTTTGTTGGTGAAAAATTTATTCTTTCTGTCGGCAAAGATAAAGATACAGAAGAGCCAATGGCCGAGTTGATATTAGATAGTAAAGGCAAGGTCACTTTACGCGGTGCCGAGTTTGATTTTGTCGCGACTGGACCAATAAAAATTGAGGGTAGTCCAATTAATTTGAATGAATAGGGATAGGATTTAAAAATGCCCCCAGCTCATAGAAAAGGCGATATTGGATCAGGACATGGATGCCATTATCCACCATCCGTTGCTAATAGTGGCAGCCCTAATGTTTTTGTTAATGGACGTCCGCTAATGCGCGTTGATGACACATATACGCCACATGCTTGCAATATATGCCCATCGGCTTCCCATGGACGTAAAGCATCTGTCGGTTCACGTTCGGTCTTCGTCAATGGTAAGGTTGCTGTACGTATTGGTGATGCTATTGATTGCGGTGGGGTTGCTCAAAATGGGTCGAAGAATGTAAATATTGGTAATAAAAATGGCACCGATGCAAATACATGCCAATATCAAGCGAAAAAAGAAGCATCACCGATGCAAAAAGGATAGTGATGATGGAAGCGGTAGGTAATTCCATATTAGAAGAATTAAAATCATATGTACATTCTGCCTTAAACGATGAGAATACACGTGTTTTTTTTCTATAGATGGCTCGTGTTTTCCATCCCTCCCAGAGCAATTAACTAAATATAATATTGCACATCGCCCACTCTATAAAAACAACGGAAATCTTAGTGTAGTTATTGGTGGTCCTTGGATTGTAACACCATACATGCCGCTCTTTGGGATAGCAAATCTCGATGAGAATATTTTATTAAAATTAGAAGCAGATATATCACTCGAAGAAAAAGCTTTGATTCTTGCATCACATATGGATGAGGCAATAAAACGAGGAGATCCAAATGGTGGCGGCCTCCTTCAAGTTGAAAATTTTTATGATATTAATTCAGCTTATCAGCAAGCTATGAATTTTTTAAATATATTACCAGAGCTAACGGGTATTGTTATTTGGATTGGTGATCAATCCGCAACGTGGGATAAATTATATGATCATTTGCGACGTTTAAATCGCATCTGGATACCTAAGAAATTTATAAGGCGTTCATTGGTAAAAGAGTTAGCTAAATCAGCGCCTACAGTTTATGGGAATTTTAATCAAGAATATCTCGATTTTGTCCTATTCAGACATTCAGATGCTAATGTATTAGCCCAAATGTTACCTTCATTAGAACCAATCAAAAAAAACGCTTTATTGGAGGGTTTCAAGAAGTGTGTTTTTGTCCAAGTTATCCTTGGGGACAAGAAATTATGAGGATGAAAAATTCTCCTAATGTTGATTCTGCAAATAGCAATATTCCACTTTTCCTTTCCATTAATGATATGGAGGCAATGGAAAAAAAAGATTTGAAGCCATTAACCAAATATTTTCTCAAAAATTAAAACAGGAATATACAGAAACATTAAAATCAACTAATGAGAAAGAGCTTTTTCAAAAGGTACATGATTATAGTTACTCAGGTTATCATGTTTACGGGTTTAAAGAAAGTAATTACTTATACCAATATATTGCGATGCATATTTTATATGAAAAGGATATTATCGCTGATGTTGAAGCCAATTTTCTTATTCGAGCAAAAGATATATTTGTTGGTGATAAACTATTAAAACTACGTTTGCGTTATCCTTTATCAAAAGGAGACATTGAATGAGTTCCGATTATCCTATTATAATATACAGACATGAAGATGATGAGGATTATACTCCAGGGCGTGGAGGTTCAGGTCCTCTTTTCCCACGCGAACTTCACCCAGGAACTGCAACCTCTAATACTCCCAGTGAGTTAGAAATAAATATGGGGCATGTGATTACATGCAGACATTCTTGCGAAGATATTTTTAAGGAGGCTAATCGTGCTGTAAAAAATGCTGAAACGATTAGTAATCCTAGGAAGCGAAATAGCACTATCAACAACCATTATGCTAATTTATATGAGGCAGGTATATATGGTGATAGTCGTATTTTACCTAGCCCGCCTTCAGGAGGTCGTTTCGCATCACCTAATTATTGGTCGGGTATGGCTGCTATTGTTTCATTTCAACTTGGCTGCATGATGGCATATTCTGAAGGGGTATTTGCGTCAAAAATATCGACAAAATGGATGCAGGATCTGTTAGATGAGGCAAATTTAGGTATTTTTAAAAAATGTATCCACCGATGCTCATACTTTCAAAATGCGGATATGATCGTTATTTGGAATGTATTAAAAAACTAGAAGAAACGGGTGATGAGCAATATAAGACTTATATCGATTTAAAACCTGCTATAGAAAAAATGAGAGACGGTGACTTTAGAAATGCCGCAGATTTTATCATTGGGTATGAACAAAAAGAAATTAATCAGCGTTATTATGATGAAAACCCTTGGGCATTTAGAACGATAAGAACTGGAGGGTTTATGACACAGAAAAAGCATATACCTGTTACAATAGAATGCAACTCTAATAAAAAACCTGTAACATTTAACGGCAATTTGACCGATTATAACGATAGGATACAATATTTTTGGGATCTCATGAATGCTTGGAATGGCTTACTAAGGTAAATACCAATGCTTTTTTCAAACAGAAGAAAATTTATATGCAGTAGTGTCGGCCTAGCTGCCGTTGGCTATGCCGGCTTCAAATTGTCGACTTATAAGGAGCTTGTTAACATGGATTTAAAAATTCAAATTCTCCAAAAATTTCGCGATTTTTTTATCTCAAACAATATTAATCCAGAGCCTTTCTTAATTAATAGCAGGGATGGAATGGATCTTCCGGATTATAGAAGTGGATTTTCTTTTCCTATGCGGAATAAAGACGGAAAAAAGATGACCTATTCTCCAAAACTTGTAAATGGAAAAGCACTTTATCTCCCAGAAGCACGGGAAGTAAATTTGGATACAATAGCAGGGTATATTACAAGTTTTCTAATTTATCTTCCAGTTAAAAATCTCGATTTTAATGAAGCTTTGGCTATAGCAAATGAATGTGCTGCACGGTTTTCAACAGCAGGTTCAGAACCTGTTTATATCAACACACGTAAATTGACCGAAAGTGTTTTGGCAGAAACAAGCTTTTATAGTGCAACACATTCAATATGGCGATGCCCTATTCAGGGCATTCGTGAAAACACCTATTATGATTGTGAAATTAATATTCTCTCATCAAAAGTATCCGTTGCTTCTACATTGCCACCAGCAGCGGCAATTGTTACGGGGATTAATGCCAATGAAACAGTTTATATGTTAAAATTAAAAGGTCAAATTCCTTCGCCACTTCGTGCGGAATTGAGTCTACTCTCTAGAATTCGTCGTGGTGGCCCTGAGTTAGATATGCAATTAAGAAATTGGTATGATGACCCAAATTGGCGTCCTGAAGGATGGGATGGAAAGTTTATTTAAAATATAAAAACAAATTCTTGATTTTTAGATAAGCTGTACGAATATAGATATTTCAGTTTATCTAGAGGATTTAATATTTTTCTTAATGGTGCTCAACATTTACATTGTGTTTATGTTTCTAAACGATCTTTTCACTTGGGTGAAATTATTTGTTTAAGCAGTTTACTTTCATTGTATATCAAGCACATTTGGCAGGAATAATGCATTTTGCTATATATCCATTTCCGCTACAATCTTCCGCCTTGATCTGGCGCTGAATGGCAAAATGTAACTATGGCGAAACGCAATTTGTACAACTAGAATTAAGCGAGATATAAGACGACCTTTACATGCAATTATCGTCACAATCTATGCTTGCCCCACGCAGTCAATTAAATCTATCTATCGGCAAAGTAGGAATTTATTATAGCCCTAGAGCAAATTTATACGTCCTGTTTAGCATTGCCTACACCTATGTCATAGGATGAGAATAAATTATCAACCACTGCCTCTAAATCAAATTGTTAGTCATATGGGATACCGTTGCAAATATAACCCGTTTATACGACTTGGAAAAGGTTCCCAATCATAAAACTCATATAGCGATAAGATTGGAATTTGTATGATGGTGTGAGGGGTGTTGATGTTAATCTATGATGTAAGGTGCTAATAATGGTCTTTATTATTTTGGCTGCGAGCGATGCTCATTCTTCTATGCTTGAAACTTTAAATTTTACATTTTTAAATTCAATGACAAGTTTGCCCATTGCAAAGCAAAGTTCGTGGCAAAGGTGATCGTCATGCCAAGCGAATTTATGGGTTAACAAGTCCGATAAATCACCATTACCTTCTATTTTATATTGTAAAACATCTTCATAGAAGATATCAATGATTTGGTCATGATAGGCTCCTAAAAGGGATAGTTGCAGATTGACGGGTTCAAACTTTCGTTGCAACAGATCTTTTGTTTTGCCATAGTTTATATTTAACGATACCAGCCATGCATCGTGTAAAGATGTATGGCTATCGGGGTCATAAAACCAAAGATCTGTTATGTATTGAAATGTTTCATCATCAATTTCACTTCGAAACTTCTTTAAGTTTTCAATATCGGCTATATAGTTCCACATGGTTCAACTTTGCTGTTTTAATTTAGAAGCTTGTTTTTTTCTGCCAGTCAGGATCAAAGCCCGTTCCGCTTGCAGCAATGGCGTGATAATCGGCTAGAGTTTCAACTAATAAGACTGGTGGCACGTCTTTTAACGCAATTACCTCTGCGGTATGATAATCATTACCCGAGCCATCGGCAAAACTCAAATGTGTGATAGCGGTGGGCATATTGGTTTCAGGTAGTGGGCTGCCAGTAAAATAAATCTGGGCAACCAGATTAACGCTAGGATAACGCCGCCGATAACTGTAAAAGTACCCATATTCCTCAATGGTACCGCGTTCGTAACCATAGCTATATGCAGCTTTTTGTAGTTGAATGCTATCAATCATATAGCCTTTGCGATCATCAATTTCGTTAAGCTCTTCCAGTTCATCAGGGATTATCGGTAAGTCGACGCGTAGTTGTTTAAAAGCAGGTTTTATTTCATAATCTGATAAATGTTTGCGCCAAGCTGCAGCTTCCTGCTCACCTACCAGATTAGCATGAGCAAGTTTAATTGCTGTAAAATCTGTTAATGTTATTTCAGCATCATTAACGCCCGTAAAACTGCCATCATCAAGTGGGCGAAATATGATTTGCTGCTTTCTTTCCTGATTTACGCCGATCCAAATCAGTTTTGTAACAATATGCCTCATGATAGGATGATTGAAAATATAGGTTTGCCAATCAGCAGTTGACCAAAGACGCTCAAAGCACATAGCTTCAAAAAGCCGGGCAGTTTGAAAGGTGAAAACTTGTTTCAATTCCTTTTTTGCATCGATTATAAATTTCTTTGCTTCGGTTATAAGATCTATATCATCCTTATTATCGCCCTTGGCATTGGGTAAAGATTTCACCTCCTTGCCTTCATCGTTTAACAAGATAAGAGCACCGCTTTGGTTAAGCTTTAGTTTAAAAATTCGCCCATTTCCACATTCAAGCTCCGCCTCGCCATTTTCATCAAGCCCTGCGGTTGGAATGGTGCGCTCGGCTAGCTCTTCAAGCGTCCAACCATTTTTATCAGCGATCTCTTCTGCTGCTTGTTTGGCATAATCTTGAACACTTTGTTGCTTGGTGCGATTAGCCGTATTTACAACAACTTGAATGGCGGCAGGCGAGCGATTTTTTACCAATATATCGATAATCGCTTTAGCTTGGGAAACACGCTTGCTATGCTTTTTAAGATAATTTGCACCTAAATTAGCAATATCAGTGCCTTTAACTCTTGTTGTCAGCGCTAGAATACCCTTAGCATCAGCACCACTATTTTTATAATTGCCTTTTTCCGTTTGACGAATTTTTTCAAACAGCAAATCATCAGATAAGTAAGAAAAGCGATTATAATGTGTGTAATGATTGGCGAAAATAGTTATATGCATTTGACGCATTTTTATAATTTCAGCCGCTAAAATATTGGCTTCATCACCACCATATGTCGGTGTATCATAAGCAAACCAAGCTTGTGCTATAAATAGTCCAAATTGGTTCGCATCCTCTGGCTTTAGTTGATCTAGCCAAAGATCCATCATGGCATTGCCCTTTGGCTGCTTTAATTTTGCTGCTAATGTTACCCACCATTGCAAAATTATTGGGTCAACTATATCACCATTTTTCCAATGGGCTTGTGGAATTTGGTCAAATGGAAACCATTCAAGAGTTTTAATTTTTGTTTTGGCTAAGCCGTTATTTGCCTCAAGTAATAATATTTTAGGCGCAAGAAAATTTGAAATATCAACCTTTAATTGCTCAAGGGCGCTTAGAAACGCTGCACGTACAATCTCATGCTTTTCTTTCTTTAGAAAGGCTTTTAATGCTGGAATTTCGCTCTTAGCATCGCGACTTGCAAGCCAAGCAGCAGCACTTGCGCGCACATTTTGTTGCCCATCTTGTAATAATTTTGCTATTGCCAGATTAAGTTTTGGCATACCATTAAGCAATTCACGTGATAGCAATTTTGTTGGTTTTTTAATGACCGAATTGCTTACACCTTGCCCAGTTGCGATCATCGTTAATACGGTTGCATAACGCATGGGAATTTGTGGTAGCATTTTTAATAGAAGAAGCGCATTTTCAACAAAATACTGCTTTTGGTCTTGTATTGGGGCTAGCCCTAAGGCCTGGTCTAAAAGCGCAGCATTATCCATTATCATTGGCCAAAATGCATCTTTGCTAGTTTTTTGGATATAGTCCTGCAATTGATTAAAATATTGCTGTTTACTATATTTATTGGCTAAACATATTTCGATAATGGTGGGGGATTGCCATTGTTGCACGATGATACGATCAAAAGCGCGCCAGTCACCAATTTCTTTTATTTTACTTATCAGCGCCTTATTGATTATTTTGTGTTCAATACGGGTGGAAAAAAAATAATTAGGAAAATTGGAAATTGTACTTTTCCAGAATATTAAAATCTGAAACAAGGATAAAGAAGGATCACAAATGCATTGCTCCAACGCTTTGCGGCCTTGGCGATCTCGTAATAATATGCTGATAAGATAACTCAGTGGCTGGCCTTCAAAATCACCACCATTCATAATATGCTCAAATTCGCTGAGATATTTATCGCAGTCTATGACGTAACTGGTAGTTTTATTGTAGTTGTTAATTACCTCAGCAAAGTCTTGATAATATTTCTTATCAATTTTGCTAAAGTCGCGTTGTTTTTCTATATTGTCAAAGGCACAAGGTAGGGCTGATATCTTCGTTCCATCAAGGGCTTTATAGGACAATTGACCGTTGATAGCTTGCTCATCTTCCGTAGTATTATTGATATTTAAAAAGGAAAGCTGTTGTTCAAGGGTAGATTTGGGCTTGGTGCTGTGTTCATCATTAAGCCAAAGCTTTAATATTTCAATTGCTCGATATTCGAAAATGGCAATTGTTGCCATGATTAAAAGAATGCGTTTGGTGCTCGATTGTGTTGGATATAATAATAGTAACTTGTCCTTAATTAAAGTTTTATTGGCGCTAGCAAGCGCTAAAATCGCAATATTACGATTTTTTTTAGCACCATTCATTGTTTCATGGATTAAAATATCTAAATAGTCATCAGCAAGATGAAGTTGGCGGGCGATATTTAAAAATTGGGATAATTTTTCAGGATTAGCTTGGCTTATCAGCGGTGCTAACACATGCCTTTGATCATGAAACCATTGTTCGATACCCGTAAATGCGTAAGTTAAATTTTCAAAGCCATAGCAATAATATTGGGTTAAGAGGATATCGAGAATATCGGCAGATGAAACACCACTTAACTGGGCTAATTCAAGAAATCGCGGAGCAGTTAGGAAATAATTTTCATGGCATTGGTCAATAACATAACTAGAGTGACGACTGCACAAAAGCAGGGCAAGATTGATAGTGTAACGCCAAAAAAATGGCGAGTCTGTTGTGCCACATAGAGCATAAAACGCATTTTGTTCTGATGTTAAATTTGCTAAAATTTTTGCCAATCTAACATAAGCTAAGGGCTGCCATTTATATCCCAAAGCTGATAGAAGTGGGCGACGGCCATCAAAAAATTCAATAAAATCCAATTGGTTTTGTTGTGCTAGTGTTATGATTTGTTCTTCATTTTTTCCAGTTTCAATATAATCACAAAACTCTAAGATGAGTTTTTTGTTTAAAATGTTTAACGCTTTAAAATAACGCATCATATGCTGGCGTCTAATTTTTATCTCATATTGATTATTGCTCATATCAACCCCACATTGATTAAATGCATACTAAATAAAATATAGGCAAAGTTTATTTAGAAGCTTGTTTTTTTCTGCCAGTCAGGATCAAAGCCCGTTCCGCTTGCAGCAATGGCGTGATAATCCGCTAAGGCTTCCACTAACAACACTGGCGGCACATCTCTGATCGCTATTGGGTAGATACCATAAAAACCAATACCCGCATCATGTAGAAAACTTAAGCTGGTTATAGCAGTTACTCTATTGGTTTCAGGCAAGGAGTTGCCGGTAAAATGTATCTTAGCTACCAAATTACCTGATCGATAAGGCTTTTGATAGCTCGTAAACCACCCAGCCTCTTCTTGCTCGCTACGCTCATAGCCATATTTATTAGCAATTGTTCGTAAGTTAAAGCTATCAATCATAAAGCCTTTACGGTCATCAATTTGGTTTAATGTGGTCATTTCGTCCGTAAATATTGGCCAGTCATCACGTAATTGCAAAAATGAAGGCTTTACTTCGTAATCTGATAGATGCTGGCGCCAAGCCTTTGCCTGCGAATCTCTAAGCAATGTAATATGCGCAAGTTTGATGTGCTCAATATTGTTTAATGATATTGCATTATCGCTACTATCGGTAAAACTGCCATCTTCTAAAGGGCGAAAACTTATTTGGTTCTTGTCATGATCAATGCCAATCCAAATTAATTTTGAAACAATGTTTCGCATGATTGGGTGATCGTAAATATAGGCTTGCCAATCAGCAGTTGACCAAAGACGCTCAAAGCACATATCTTCAAAAAGCCGAGCAGTTTGAAAGGTGAAAACTTGTTTCAATTCCTTTTTTGCATCAATTATAAATTTCTTTGCTTCAGTTATAAGATCCTTATCAACCTTATTATCGCCCTTGGCATTGGGTAAAGATTTCACCTCCTTGCCTTGGTCGTTTAACAGGATCAGCGCACCGCTTTGGTTAAGCTTTAGTTTAAAAATTCGCCCATTTCCACATTCAAGCTCCGCCTCGCCATTTTCATCAAGCCCTGCGGTTGGTATGGTGCGCTCAATCAAGTCTTCAAGGCTGCAATCATTTTTATCGGCAATTTCTTCAAGAGCTAATTTGGCGTAATCTCTTACGCTACGTTGTTTGATACGGTTGGATGCAGCTAAAATTATTTGAAGTGCAATAGGCGTAGCATTTGCAGTTAGCATATCAAGTATTGCTTTGGCTTGCGCCGCACGTTTGCTGTGTTTTTTAAGGTAATTAGCGCCCAAAGTTGCAATATGTGCAGCCTTAACCTTTGTGGTTAAAGCTAAAATGCCCTTAGTGTCGGCACCATTATTTTTATATCCACCCTTTTGCATTTTAACAATGGTTTCAAAAAGCATTTCATCATCATGCAAGCTAAGCAAATAGCCATATTGTGGATATTGACTGGCGAAGCTTTGCGGGTTTGTGTGACTTAAATCAACAAGGCGGGCGGCATAGGCTTGGGCATCATCAAGGCCATAAGTGGGGGTATCGTAAGCAAACCAAGCTTGTGCCACAAATAGTCCAAATTGGTTCGCATCTTCTGGCTTTAATTGGTCTAGCCATAAATTCATCATGGCATTGCCCTTTGGTTGCTTTAATTTTGCTGCCAAAGTCACCCACCATTGCAAGATTATCGGGTCAACTACATCACCATTTTTCCAATGGGCTTGTGGGAGTTGTTCTAAGGGAAACCAGTCAAGACTTTTAATTCTTGTCTTGGCTAAGCCTCTTTTTGCGTCAAGTAACAATGTGTTAGGCGCAAGAAAATTTGAAACATCATCGCCTAGCTGTTCAAGCGCGCAAAGATAGGCGGCGCGTGCGACCTCGCTTTTTTCGCTTTTAAGTGCGGTTTGGAGTGTTGGAATTTCTTTTTTTGCATTGCGACTTGCAAGCCAAGCAGCAGCACTTGCGCGCACATTTTGTTGCCCATCTTGTAATAATTTTGTAATTGCTGGATCAAGTTCCTGCATACTAGTTAACAATCTGCGGGCCTGCATTTTGATGTTTTTAGTAACAACACCAATATTCATAATTTTATTGCCAGTAGCTAGCAACATTATTGCCGTTGCATAGCGTTTTGGCGGCATGGGCAGCAATTTTAATAAGAAAAATGCATTGTTAATGTCGTAATTATATTGGGCTTGCACTGGACTAAGACCAAATACTTCATCAAATGTTTTTATATTATCAATGATAAGATATGAAAAAGCATTTTCGCCCAATTTTTCATAACAATAGGTAAAAAATTTGTAGTGTAGTTTTTTGTTTTCGCCATCCGATAAAAATTGCTCAATGAATGAGGGTTGGTTTAATTTTTGCGTCCAAATGCGCTCCATTATCCGCCAATCACCAATCTCTTCGACTTTGCGGGTGAGAGCTGCACATAATGGGTTTGAAGATTGCAAATTGCAGACAAGATAAAAATATGGATCATCTGCTACAACTTTTAATAAGGCTAATAATTGATAAAGCGTCAAAGCTGGGTTATTGATAAAGTTTGAGATGCCCGTATTGTCAAAGCCGGTTTTCTCTAACAGCTTCATTGCGTAAATAAGGTCTTCTGCTTTTTCTATTTTACCATTCATGGTATTTTTAAGCTGTGTTATCGCGGCTTGGGCATTTAATTTATCCTCTAAGTAAGGATAGAATCCACTGTCATTTTGGCCTCTTAATGCTTGGTCTCTCAATATTTGGGCATTATTTAAATAGGCATTATAGTTTTCGATAGCTTGCAAAAAATTTTGGTAATAAATATCCTCAATAAAAGCTATCTGACTTTGCTGTATTTCATCATCAACATTATGAGGAGGTGCGGTTATAACGCTGCCATCAAGGGCGGTATAGGAAAGACAACTATCTTGGGTTATTACTTCACTATTTGAAGTTTTAGTATTTAAAAACGCCAATTGTTGCTCAATAAATTCTTTTGGCTTGGCAGAAGTTTCAACTGACAGCCAATGATTTAATAAATTGGCGGCATCATTGTTAAAAAGCGCTATTGCTGCAATGACCAATAAAATACGGTTTGCTGGTGTTTGCTCGTCGTAAACATCGGTTAATTTTTTTTCAATTAAATCCTTATCTGCTGTAATTAATGCCATAAGTGCTTTTTTACGTGCGGTCTTTGCACCATGCATGGTCGTTGCAATTAAAAGGTCGATATAGTCATTTCCAAGATTAAGGCAGCTTAAAATAGTAAAAAATTGCGAAAGCTGTTCATCATTTAACTGCTTTGCAAGCGAAGTGATTGCCAGTTTGTTGTCAATGAACCATTGATTGATATTCTCAATCTTTTTTACCTCATTGGTAATACCGTCTCCAAAAAGATCATTTACAAAAATATCAAGAATGTCAGCAATCGTTGCCCCACCTAAATTTGCTAATTGATGAAGATCATTAATGGTCATTTTATAATTTTTGTGCGGATGATTGCCGGCTTGTTCATCCTTATTTTTGCTCTCAAGTAAGGCATATGTAAAGCTCGCCCGCCACCAAACGGGAGATGCTTGATCACCGTATAAGTGGGAAAGATTATAATCATTGGGTTGCAAATGCTCGATCATTTTGCCAAGCCGAAAACAGCCAAGAACATAGCTTTGATCATTAAATGCGGTGTGAAATAAATGATGCTTTTCAAAAGGCGTAAAGTTCCAATGTGCCGCTTTTGGCGATATTTTTAGTAAAATCTCTTCATTGCCTGTTTCAATATAATCACATAGCTTATCGATTACATCTTGGTTATGAATATCGCATTTATTAAAGAATCTTTGTAAAGCATTGCGGTTAAGATTTAATTTTGGCGTCTTGGAAAAGTCTGCAGCTTCTTCAATATTGGCGGCATTGCTATTCGTTGAAAAAAATCCTTTGATTGATTTTAAAAGGCTCATATTATTCCCCCAATAATGCGTGAGATTTCACGTGAAGCTGTAATATTGATAGCAGCTTAGAGCGCATTTCGATCTGATTGGATCAGATAAGCGCTCTAATCCATTGTTTACACCGCGTTTTTTGTCTGAAAACCGCTTCACACTTTTTGAAAAAAACGCTCTAATAAGCCGACTTTGTTTGCCAATCCTCATCAAAGCCAGTGCCAGCCGCAGCAATAGCATGATAATTGGCAATGGTTTCAGTTAAAAGAATTGGTGGAATTACTTGCAATTTATCAACGTAATTAAAATTTTTGAAAAATTTTACGTATTGGCGAAACTCCAGTTGCGTTAAGGCGACAAGAACATTTCTTTCCGCTAAACTTGTACCCGTAAAATTGATATAAGCCATATAGCCGCCACTCATAAAATGACGAGTATAGGCCGTAAAAAAGCCGCCATAACAATGTTGGTCATGCTCATAACCCAATTTATTGGCAACGGATCTTAAGGTCGGAGCGTCAATCATCCAGCCCTCACGATCATCAATGTTTGCAGCGTTTTTTATTTCATCGCTTATGATCGGTAAATCTTCGCGAAATTGGTTAAAGGGCGGCGCTATTTCATAATCCGTAAGATGCGTGCGCCATGCTTGAATATCATTATCATTAAGCAAACTAATATGGGCAAGTTTGATTGTTTCTATCCCAATAAGTGATACCGCATTGTCATGGTTATCGGTCAAGCTGCCGTCTTCTAACGGGCGGAAAGTTAGCACTGTTTTGCCATCCATATTCATGCCGATCCATATTAGTTTTGTAATAATCGGGCGCATGATGGGATGGTTGAAAATATAGTTTTGCCACTCATCAACCGGCCAAAGGCGTTCCAAACACATGGCTTCATAAAGCCGTGCGGTTTGTAACGGGATAACTTGTTTTAGTTCTTTTTTGGCATTGGAAATGATTTTTTTAGCCGCGGTTATTTCTTCGACTTCATCTGTATCTTTGGGGTTGGCAGTAGGTAGGGCTTTTACTTCCTTGCCTTGATCATTTAACAGGATCAAATGGTCACCATTTAAAGCCAGTTTAAAAACACGTCCTTTGCCGCATTTTAGTTCATTTTCACCATTGTCATCAAGGCTTGCCGCAGGAATAGTGCGGTCAGCTAATTGGTCAAAACTCCAACCTTGTTGTTGTGAAATATCATCAATGAGGTTTCTAGCATGGTCTTGTAGAGACGGTTGTTTGGTATGTCTTGCACTGGCTATCAACAGTTGAATTGCAGCAGAGGCAGAATTGCCGGCAAGCATATCTAACAGTGCTTTTGACTGTGATACACGAGAGCCATGTTTTTTCAAAAAATTGCGGGTGATATTCACAATTTCAGCGCCATCAACATAGGCTGCCAAGGCTAAAATGCCTTTGGCATCAATAACACTTTGTTTATAGGTACCCAAGGCTTCATTATGCAGTTGCTTGAAGAGTAAATCACGATCAGTTAAAAAATATTGCGACATATGGGGAAAGAGCTTGGATATGTGAATATTATGCTGAAGGCGTTGGTCAATATTGGTTTGGGCATAGGTGAAAGCTTCATTTTCATCCATGGCAATAATATTTTGAGCAATCCATGATTGAACAATAAATAACCCAAGTTTGTTGGCACTTTCCGGTGTTAATTGGTCAAGCCATAGGTTTGTCATCACGTTGCCCTGTGGTGTTTTTAATTTAACAGCCAATGTAATCCACCACAATACAATAGTTGGATCAAAAATATCACCATTTTTAAAGTGTAATTGCGGTAATTGTGCAAAGGGAAACCAATCAAGATTGTTAAGTTTGGCCTTTTTTAAGCCTTTTTGGGCATCGCTTAACAATTTTTCTGGTGCAAAATAGTCGCCAATATCTTCACCTAAAGCACTAAGCGCTGATAAAATAGCTGCGCGTGCTGCATCATTTTTTTCTATTTTTAATGCGGTATAAAGGGCTGTAATTTCTGATTTTGCGCCACGATCCTTTAACCAATTGGCGGCTGTCGTTCTTGTCGCTTGTTGACTATCTTCCAATAAGCGGGCGATAAATCTATCAAGATTTGGCAAGTCGGCCAGTAACGCGCGAGCTTGTTCGCGCTCATCTTTACCAACCGCGGTACCATCGACTGCCCGCCCCATGGCAATAATTATAAGTGGCATCGCATAGGATAGTGGGACTTGCGGCAGTAATTTTAACTGATACATGGCGACTGACAAACTATGATAGTCATCGCTTTTGCTTGGTTTGAGACCAAAAGCCTTTTCAATAAAGGTCCTGTTTTCGGCAATCAGCGGCCAAACACTCTTGGTGTCACGCATATCAATAGCGCTTAAAAAGGAAGGGTCGAGGTCGTAAGTTAAGCTCGTCTCATTTAAACATTTGGTTAGAATATGATTAAAAAGGCGCAAATCACCGAATTCGGTAACTTTATTGAATATTGGATTTTTAAAAGTAAAGCCATTCCCCCCCTTAAGAACAATGTTAAGATATCTATATTTTCTTATTTTTCGCGCCAATAGCATTAATTGATGAAGAGAAAGATTAGGATTGTTAAAAAAATCTGTAATACCTGAACAATCATAACCGTGCTCAGGTGCGTTCTTAAAAAAATCTTGTAGCGCTTTAGCTTTAATCACGTTGCCGGTCATTAGTTCTTTTAAATCGGTAACTAACTTGTCACTATCAATTGGTTGGCAAAATGTTGTCCAATGCCAAGTTTCAATTTTTTTTGTGCCATCTGTTTCACTCGCATAAAACGCATTGTAGTTTTCCAATGCTTGATGAAAATTTTGGTAATATTTTTCATCAATAACATTAAATTCAATGTGAGGTTTTGCTTTTTCCAAATCAAAAGGCGGTATAACTATGATAGAGCCATCAAAGCCAGTATAGGAGGTGCTTGAATCAGCCTTGGTATTTTCTGTCTGGCTCAGACCTAATAATTCTAATTGCTGTTCGATCATCTCTTTGGGCTTGGTATCGTTTTCAGTTCTGAGCCAATCATTCAATACTCCAACTGCTTTTTTCTTTAATATAATCGCTGTTGAAATGGCGATTTGGCTGCGAATAGTTGGGGTTTGATCGGCATAAATATTTCGCAGCTTATTTTCTACCCGTTCCTTGCCAGCATTGGATAGTGCTACAATCGCATTGCCTTGAACTGTTTTTGCCTTATGTGTAAGTGCAGAGATGAGAACATCCAAATAAAGGGGGCTAAGATTATAGCTGCCAATAGCCGCGATGAGCTGCGCTAAAACTGAGCCTGATAATTGGCTACTTGATGTTGATATCTTGCAATGCTCATCTTCAAACCATTGTTTGATGCCAAGAAAATTATGCAATTCATTTTTTTCACAATATGAAATTCCTGGCGTTAAAAGAATATTCAAAATATCAGTTGTTGTTGCTTCGCCAAGGCTTGCCAATTCGAGAAGACGATTGGCATTAAGCCCCCTTTTTTGGCTTCTGCCAAGATAGACGACGTCATCCACCGGTGTTGCGTGTGATGAAAAGGCAATGCTAACGCAAAATCGCCACCAAACTGCTACTTCTTTATTGCCAAATACGTGGTCTTGCTTATTTAATAATGGATGTAAATTTGCCAAAATTTTTGCTAGTCTCACATAGACAAGCGGTTGCCACTCGCGCCCTATTGCCGTTGATATTGCGTGGCTAACCTGCAAAAGATCAAATGGTCCTGTTTTGGGTGTTGATGAAACTTTTAATAATATGGCAGCATTTTCTCCAGTTTCCACATATTTGCAAAGATCATCAATTAACTGTCCATCGCTCATTTGCGCTGCTTCAAATACATTTTTCAAACGGTCGAGATTAATTGCAATCTTGCTGGTTTTCTCAATGCTTGTGTTTGTTGTCATCGGGCTCATTATTTTACCTTTAATTTTCGTGGTAAGAAAAATAGGTCACATTGACCCAACTGATAATTATTAAAAACTGTATCAAAAAGCCGACTTTGTTTGCCAATCCTCATCAAAGCCAGTGCCAGCCGCGGCAATAGCATGATAATCGCCCATGCTTTCTGCTAAAAGCACCATGGGTATTTTTTCAAGGTCGGTGATAGGCCTTTGATAATGACCACCATTTTTAACTTTCATAAAAACAACCTCTATTAAAGCAGCAGGCAGATTCTTTTCAGGAAGTTCATTCCCAGTAAACTCGATTTGAACATCAATATTGGCGCTAGCATAATGGCGTACATAGGTATCAAAATGCTCACCATCGCCCGCTCCACGATGATAGCCAAGTTTTGTGGCAATGGTTCGTAGCTTATAAGTGTCAATCATGAAACCTTGGCGATCGTTTAAGTGCGTTTGATTTCCTACATCCTTTGTTATCCGTGGTAAGTCATCACGCAATTGCTTGAAAGGCGGCTTTATTTCATAATCAGTAAGATGCGTGCGCCATGCCTTAATATCAGCCTCATCAAGCAAGCTTATATGGGCAAGTTTGACTGTCGCTATTTGATCAAGTGATACCGCATTGTCATGGTTATCGGTCAAGCTGCCATCTTCTAACGGGCGAAACGTTACGATTGTTTTGCCATCTTCATTCATGCCAATCCAAATAAGTTTTGTAACAATCGTGCGCATGATCGGATGGTTGAAAATATACGCCTGCCATTCATCAATAGGCCAAAGGCGTTCCAAACACATAGCCTCATGAAGCCGCGCTGTTTGCAATGTAATGAGTTGCTTTAACTCTTTTTTTGCGGTAGAGACGATTTTTTTTGCGTCATTAATTGTTTTTACATCTTGAGCATCGTTTAGATTTGGCGTTGGTAGAGTTTTTACCCCTTTGCCCTTATCATTGATAATGCTTATGCTATTATCATCACTTAGTTTTAATCGATAAATACGCCCTTTACCGCAATCTAGTTCAGCTTCACCATTTTCACTCAAACCAACCATTGGAATGGTCCGGTCTGCCAATTGGTCAAAGGTCCAATCATGGCGATCAGCAATGTCTTTAATGAGCTGCTTGGCATGATCTTGCAAAGATTTTTGTTTGATCCGCCGCGCTGCCGACAAAATGACTTGAATGGCCGGCGAAGAGGAATTGCCAACAAGCATGTCCATCATTGCTTTAGACTGCGAAACTCTTGAGCCATGTTTTTTGATATAATCGCGGGCAATGGCGACAAGTTGGATATCATCAATATGCGAGGCTAAGGCTAAAATACCTTTGGAATCTACCGCACTTTGTTTATAATATTCAAAAGCGCTTTCGTATAATTGTTTAAAAATTAGATCACGATCGGTCAATACATAGCTTTCGGCATTGGGATAGATCTTAATGTATCGTAAATTTTCTTGTAACCTTTGATCTGTATGGGTGTTGGCGTAAGCAAAGGCCTCATCTTCATTATAGGTTAATGTGTCCTCTGTAATCCAAGTGTGCAAAATAAATAATCCAAGCTCGTTTGCACTTTCTGGTTTAAGTTGATCAAGCCAAAGCCTCATCATTTGATTGCCCTGCGGTTGCTTTAATTTTGCCGTTAATGTGATCCACCATTTAACGATAATGGGATCGACAAGGGTGCCATTTTTCCAATTTAATGAGGGAACTTGCGCAAAGGGAAACCAGTCAAGTCCTTTAACTTTGGTTTTCTTCAGGCCTTTTTCGGCATCAAGCAATAGTTTTTCTGGGGCAAAATAGCTTGAAATATCTGCGCCCATAATATTTAAGGCAGATAAGAGTGCAGCTCGCGCTCCATCACTTTTTTCTTTTTTAATGGCGGCTTGTAAGGCCGTAATTTCGGTTATTGCTTTGCGGTCTTTTAACCAATTGGCTGCGGCTGTCCTAAGTTCTTGCTGACCATCTTTTAAAAAATGTGCGATGGATGCGTCAAGATTTGGCAATGGGCTTAGTAATTGCCGCGCATATTCCCTATCTTCGCGGCTGACAGCCCTGCCATTAACTGCGCGCCCCATTGCAATAAGCATAAGTGGGGGTACGTAGGATAATGGCAATTTGGGCAGCATTTTTAATAAATCAAAGGCTGCAGATAGGCTATAATCTACCTTATTTTCTATTGGTAAAAGCCCCACAGCCTTATCAATATAGGATAGGTTTTCAGTTATCAGCGGCCAAAATAATTGGCTGTCACTAAGATTTATTTCATCACGATAGTAAGGGCCATAGGGCCCCGATAATTCGTGAATTAAGGATTCTTCGCCTAGATTTTGCGTTAAGATATAATCAAAAATCCGCCAATCACCAAACATATCAATTTGATTGATAATTTGGCTTTTCAACGATAAATCCTCTTGAGCAGAAAAAACAATGCTTAAATAATTATAGTCTTTTGTTTTTCTTGCTAATAGCATCATTTGAAAAAGAGAAAGATTAGGAATTTTAAAAATATTAACGCAGCCAGAATGATCAAAGTCACGGCGTGTCACATGCTCATATAGCTCAATCAAAATATTCGATGTTGGTAATTTCCCTTGCAAAACATCTTTTAATGCAGCTAAAGCTAAATCACTATCAATTGGCTTACTATAATCAGTCCAATGCCAGCTCCCATCCTTATTTTTTTCGTTTTTCTCCAAAGCATAAAAAGCATTAAAATTTTCAACGGCTTGATAAAAATCCGTGTAATATTTTTTATCAATGATATTTAGTGCGATATAGGATTTTTCTTTCTCAACATCATAGGGCGGTATTGTAACGGTGCTACCATCAATCGCCACATAGGAGCCAGCACAGTCTTGCTCAAGATTTTCGGTTAACCCATTGTTTAACATTGTTATTTGTTGCGCCATAGCGTCTTTAAGTTTCAGTGTCTTTTCTTTTTTAAGCCATTCATGAAATAATTCGCTTGCTCGGTGCTTTAATATGATTGTTGTTGCAACAATAATTTGGTGACGAATAGCAGGCGTTTGATCGGCGTAAATATCACGCAGCTTACTCACCACCTTATCTTTATTCGCACTGGTTAGTGCGGTAATGGCATTGCCGTGTACAGTTTTTGTATTCTGCATCAATGCGGGAATAAGAATATCTAAATAATGATCACCAAGGTTAAAGCCACCTATAACGCCAAGCAATTGGGCAAATTGTCTGGTTGGTAAATGGGCGCAGGATTGAGAGATCTCTTGGCTTTGTTGTTTAAGCCAATGTTCAATACCGGGAAATGTATCGACTTCATTTGCTCCAAATTGACTGACTGTAAGGGTTAAAACAACATCAAGTATATTATTTATTGTTGCGCCACCAAAATGTGCTAGCTCAATAAGGCGAGGTGCTGTTAGTTCTAAGCCTTTATGTTGATCACCTGAAAAAATAAATGTGCAGTGTTTATTGCATGGCATATAAGCAAAGGTAAGGCAGTGTCGCCACCAATCGGGCGATAATTCGCTGCCAAAATGTACAAAATTTTTGCCTCCTATCGGTCGCAACTGCGCAAAAATTTTGCCGAGGCGAATAAAAGCAAAGGGTTGCCAAACATTGCCTAAGGCTGCAGTAAATGATTTGTTGATCTCATAAAAACTAAATGAACCATGGGATGATGTAGGGGATAGCCTTAATAAGACGCTTTCATTTTGCCCATTTTCCATATAGCGGCATAAATCATTGATTAAGTGTGGATCGTCTAATCCTGCTGTTGCAAATATTTTTTTTAGATGTTCAAGATTAAGTGTGTTTGTGCCTGCTTGCACGCGAGAGCCGTCACTGTCACTGTTACTATCGCTATTCAACGCGTTTTTGGGATAAAAAAATTCTTTGATCGACTTAAGCAGGCTCATAATTGTTCCTTAGCTTTTGGGGAAATATTTTAGGATTTAGAGCATTTACCGCTTACGCTGAAAAATGCTCTAAATCTTTATTGGTAGAGACTAAAAAATTATAAAGCCGCTTGATCTTCCCAATTCTCAATAAAGCCGGTTCCTGCTGCAGCAATTGCGTGATAATCGGCTATGGTTTCAGCTAACAATACAGGTGGAACATCTTGCAAACGAATTTCCCCACCATAATTGTAGTTGCCACCCCTATCTCTGCCAAAACGCAATTCAGTTAAAGCTGCGGCAATATTTTCTTCTGGCACATAACTGCCGGTAAAATTAATATAGGCAATAAGATCAGCTCCCGCATAGCGGCGGCTATAGTTAAAAAAGCTGCCGCTATCTTCGGTTTCACCGCGAACATAGCCAAATTTTTTGGCTGCTGCACGCAATTTAAACGTTTCAATCATCCAACCTTTGCGATCAATAATTTCATTTTCTGCTTTAAGATCATCGGTTATTTGCGGCAAATCTTGGCGCAATTGCTGAAATACGGGCTTAATTTCATAGTCCTTGATATGGTTGCGCCAAGCCGTTGCTTCCTCATCACTAATGAGTTGAACATGGGCAAGTTTAATCTCAAATACACCCTCAAGGGTTACAGTATTATCATCGCTATCGGTTAAACTGCCATCTTCCATTGGTCTAAATAGCAATTTTTGATTGCCATCCTTATCAAGACCAATCCAAATTAACGAGCTAACAATACGGCGCATAAGCGGATGGTTAAATAAATAATCCTGCCAATCAGCAACAGGCCAAATACGCTCTAAACACATGGCTTCAAAAAGCCGCTCTGTTTGTAACGCAATCACTTGCTTTAACTCTTTTTTGGCATTGGCGACAATTTTCTTGGCGCTGGCCAGTTCTTCACTTTCTTGCGTATCTTGGGGATTAGCGGCAGGCAAGGCTTTCACTTCTTTGCCACTATCATTTAAAATGATAAGATTGCTATCGTCATTTAATTTTAATGTATAAATACGGCCTCTGCCACATTCTAGTTCGGCTTCACCATTTTCATCAAGACCGGCAGATGGAATGGTTCTATCTGCCAATTCATCCAAGGTCCAACCAAATTTTTCAGCAATTTGGTCAATGGCTTGGCGTGCATGTTCTTGCACCGAGCGTTGTTTGGTGCGGTTGGCGGAAGCCAACACAACCTGTAAAGCCGCAGGTTCTGGATTTGCAGCCAGCATATCAATAATGGCTTTGGCTTGTGATGCGCGTTTGCCATGCTTTTTAATAAATTGGCTACCAATGGCGGCAATATCTGCACCATTTACCCGTGCAGCAAGAGCTAAAATACCTTTGGCATCAACCGCACTTTGAAGATAATTACCCAAAACCTCACGGCGCAGTTCTTGGAATAATAGGTTTTCATCTATTGTATAATATTGAGCCAATTGCGGATGACGTGCTACATAGTGTTGGTTTTGTTGTAAACGTTGGGCAATATGGGCGGCGGCATGGGCATTGGCTTCATCATCACCTAACGCAACGGTGTCATGTGCCACCCATGTTTTGGCAACAAAAAGGCCAAATTGGTTAGCACTTTCTGGGGCGAGTTGATCAAGCCAAAGGCTTATCATGGCATTGCCTTGCGGCTGCTTTAATTTTGCGGCTAATGTTACCCACCATTGCAAAATCATAGGATCAACGGCGGCACCATTTTTCCAATTCGCTTTGGATAATTGGTCAAAAGGAAACCAGTCAATGCTCTTTATGTTAGTTTTTTCTAAGCCTTTTTGCGCATCTTTTAACAGCGTTTCTGGCGCAAAATGGCTAGAAATATCTTCGCCCAAGGCATCAAGGGCAGAAAGTAGGGCTGCGCGAGCGACATCATTTTTTTCTTTTTTTAATGCAGCTTTTAAAGCGGGAATTTCTGTTTTCGCATTGCGGTTTTTTAGCCAATTGGCGGCACCAATGCGGGTTGATTGCTGGCCGTCTAATAATAAATTGGCGATGGCAGGGTCAAGATTTGGCAAATCATTTAGAAAATTGCGGGCTTGCTGCACAATGGCTTTGTTCATCGTGCTATTATTAACTGTATTACCTGTTGCCATAACCATTAATGGCGTTGCAAAACGCTTTGGAATCTTGGGTAAAATCGCTAAAAGCATAAATGCAAAATCCATTTCGAAAGGCTTTTGGCTTCGCTTGGGGGCAAGACCAAAAGCTTCATCAAGCAAGGAAATGCTATCCATTATAAGCGGCCAAAAAGCGTCTTTTCCAGCTTTGCTGGCATAATTTTGTAAAAAATCACGGAAGGGTATTTTATAATAATCTTTTTCTAAAAAGTGAAAAATAAATGGTGATTGGTTGAATTTTATCATCCAAAGGTGATCAAAAGCACGCCAATCGCCAAGTGCATTAATTTTATTGAACATAGCCTGATATACTGAGCCTTGCCTATTGAAATAATACATTAAATGGCGATGTGCAATCATATCATCAGCCTGCGCTAAAAGTGATATTTGATAGAGTGATAAGGCAGGATTGCCAATGAATTGCGCAATTCCAGATGTGTCAAAATCTTTGCTATCAATAAGAGCGAGCACTTCTGCTACAAGATTAGTTTTTGTTTTATTGCCGCTCATCAATTGACGCAATTGGTTGACAGTTTTTTCCCTATCCAATGGTTTGGCTTCTTTAGCGCGCAAATGACTGTGGGTCTTTTTTTCCCCGCTTTTTATAGCAGCTACATGAGTATTATAATTATCAATTGCTTTGGAAAAATTGTCATAAAAAATTTCATCAATCGTGCCTAATTCAAATAGTTTTTCTTCACTTTCATATTCACAAGGGGGAATTGTTACAATCGTGCCATCAAGGGCAATATAACGCGATGCATCATCGGTTAAGTTTTGCTGGTCAGTTGTATCAATATTTAAAAAGGCAAGTTGTTGTTCAATAGCTTCTTTCGTCTTTGCATTATCTTCCGCTTTTGCCCATTCATTTAATAAATCGCTCGCTTCATCGCCCAATAATGTGACAGCGGTTGAAACGAGCAAGGCACGACTGGCCGGCGTTTGGTTGCTATAAATGGTGCGTAATCGTGTTTTAAGGGCATTTTTATCAACGCCGATAAGCGCATTAACGGCGCTGCTGCGTGCAGATTTGGCTTTATTAAGTGACGCATCAACTAAAACATCAAGATATTCATTGCTAAAGTTTAATTGGTGAACGGCCGCACATAGACGCGCTAATTGCTCAGCAGATAATTGAGGAGCTAGCGCCGTTATTTCAAGCCTTTCATCCTTGAACCATTGACTGATGCCAACAAAGTTTGGAATTTCAGACTCTTCGCCATACCCCCTAGGTGTTGCCAAAAGCACATCGAGTATATCTGCTTTTGTGGCGCCGCCAGCTTTGGCAAGTTCAAGTAGCCGTTCTTTTGTTAGCTCAAAACCATTATCTCGTAATTTTGTTGCATAGCGAGCATTAAACATATGGCAAATATTCGCAAAGGTTACACTATAGCGCCACCAATCGGGTGATGCTTTACTACCAAAAACTTGATATTCTTTGTTATCTAGAGGGGCTGACCAAGCCGAACAAACTTTAGCTAAACGAATATAAGCAAGCGGTTGCCACAGATTGCTGAGTGCACCCACCAATGGATCTGTTATCTCATAGATATATAAATGCCCCGCATTAGGCGCTTGTGAAGCTGAAAGTAAAATGGCCTCATTGTCTCCGCTTTCAATATAATCGGCTAAAGCCTCAAGAAGCTCATTATTGGTAATATAAAGGTTTTTTAAAAAATTAAATATTTGTTTGCGATTAATGGTTAGTTTGCCCGCCTGCCGCAAATTTTTATTAGTCTCTTCGCTCATAATAATCTCTTCCCGTTAGTTATATGCATTCAAATTTGTTTGTATATTTAATATTTTTAAGTTTAATCATGCGTATTTTATGACTTTTTTAAACTATATTAAGTCATAGATATTTTTGTATTTTGCTGTATTGTAATAATGCAGTCTTATAATGAGGTTAGTTTTTCCCAATCCTGATTAAAGCCAGTACCTGCCGCCGCAATGGCGTAATAATCGGCCAAGATTTCGGTTAATAATACAGGTGGAATTTTACCCAATGTCATACCCTGGCCCCAATAATAGCCGTTACTTGAATATTTAGAAAAACTAATATTAAGCAAGGCAGCAGGCCTGCTCGTTTCAGGAAAATAATTGCCAGTAAATTCAATGATAGCGACAATATTGGCATTAGCAAAGCGGCGCGTATAGGTGGTAAACCAACCACCATCTTCAGCTTGTCCGCGTTCATAACCATATTTACTGGTTAAGGTCCGTAGTTTAAAGGTTTCAATCATCCAACCTCGACGATCATTGATTTCGGTTAAATTCTTCATGTCCTCAGTAAGGACAAAAGGATTTTCACGAAACTGCATAAAAGCTGGTTTCACTTCATAATCATTAAGATGCGTTCGCCAAGCCTTGGTTTCGTCTTCACTAAGTAAAGTGATATGCGCAAGCTTGATTATGTGAATGGCATCAAGTGATATTTCTTCATCATTGCTATCGGTAAGGCTGCCATCTTCAAGTGGCCTGAATGTTTGGATTTTATTGCCGTCTTTATCAAGGCCAATCCATACCAATGAGCAAATAATTTGCCGCATTATTGGGTGGTTAAAAAGAAAATCTTGCCAATCGGCCTTGGGCCAAAGCCGCCCTAAACACATGCCTTCAAAAAGCCGTTCGGTTTGCAAGGTAACAACCTGTTTTAATTCTTTTTTGGCATTGGTGACAAATTTTTTCGATGCGGAAATTTCAGCTTTTTCTTCTTCATCATTAGGATTAGGTGTTGGCAGGGCTTTAACTTCTTTGTCCTTATCATTTAAAATTATTAAATTACCAAGGCTATTGAGTTGCAATTTATAAATACGGCCCTTACCACATTCAAGTTCAGCACAACCATTTTCATCAAGTCCAGCGGTTGGAATGGTGCGTTCTGCTAGTTCCTCTAAACTCCAACCATATTTTGCAGCAATTTCATCAATCGCCTTTTTCGCATGCTCTTGAACTGTCCTTTGTTTGGTACGGTTAGCCGACGCTAATACAATTTGAATGGCTGCAGTGGAAGGATTTGCCGCTAACATGTCAATAATTGCTTTGGCTTGCGAAACACGTTTGCCATGTTTTTTGATATATTGACTGCCAATAGCAGCAATTTCTGCACCATTACCGCGTGCCGCCAAGGCTAAAATACCCTTTGCGTCAATTGCACTTTGTTTATAATTACCCAATACATGGCGGCGAAGCTCTTGAAAGAGCAAATCGCGGTCTGTGGTATAGTATTCAGCATATTGCGGGTGCTTTTTTACAGCTTGTTGGTTGCTTTGCAGCTCTTGATCAATGCGCGCAGATGCATAGGCATTGGCTTCATCACTGCCAACCGCAAATGTGTCATGGGCGACCCATGTTTTTGCAACAAAAATACCAAATTTATCGGCACTTTCTGGAGTTAATTGATCAAGCCAAAGGCTTAGCATGGCATTGCCTTGTGGCTCTTTTAGTTTGGCAGCAAGCACAATCCACCATTGTAAAATAATCGGCTCAACCGCGCTGCCATCTTTCCATTCAGCTTTTGGCAATTGGTCAAAAGGAAACCAGTCAATGCCTTTGACCTTATTTTTTTCCAAACCTTTTTGTGCGTCTGATAATAATCTGTCGGGTGCCAAATATTCGCTAACATCACCGCCCAATTGGCCAAGTGCTGATATCATGGCGGCGCGGGCAACATCGCTTTTTTCTTTTTTTAAAGCTGTTTTTAACGCTGGAAGCTCATCTTTTGCCTTGCGTATAACTAACCATTGCGCCGCTTCCACTCGCGTATTTTGTTGTCCGTCTTGCAATAATTTGGCAATAGCAGGATTGATGTGTGGCATGCTTTCTAATAAATTGCGGCCTAAAATTCTAGTGTTTTTATTGATGCTCCCACTAAATAAGGCGCCACCGGTTGCTACTATCATTAATGCCGTTGCATAGCGCTTTGGTATTTTAGGCAGCATTTCTAATAGTAAAAAAGCCTTGTAAACATCATAGTGATCTTTATTTTGCGATGGTTTTAATCCAAAAATTTCATCAAATAGATCAAAGCCATCAAAAATAAAGTACGAAACAGCATCCTTGCTTGATTGCTCAGCGCAATCGTTTAGAAAATCAAATTGGTCGCTACTATAATAGGTGCCTGTTAATAATTGACGTAAAAAAGATTGTTGTTTTAACTTATTCACCCAAATGCGCTCAAAAGCACGCAGATCGTTTAATTGTTTAATTTTACTGATGATTGCTTGTCGAAAGATGGATTGTTGATCACTATTACACAAGTAATAAAGTGGGTTAGTGGTAGTGGATACCAATAATGCCAAAAGCTGATAAAGTGACAATTGCGGATTGGCAACAAATTCACTTATTCCCGAAAGATCAACGTCTTTTCTCCATAAAATAAAAAAAGCATTGTTTAAATTTTTAGCCTTACCAATTTCGCCTTTCATAACATTGCGCAGCTGCGTCAACATCATTTTTTTATCTAATTGTTTGCCGTCATAACTATGCCAAGTACCACCATTTTCTTTTCTTTTTGCTTTTAATTGCGCTAGGTGTTGGTTATAATTATCAATCGCATTGGCAAAATTAGTATAAAATATTTCATCAATATCACCAAGTTCACTTTGCTTTTGCTCATCATCAAATACGCATGGCGGTACGGTAATGACACTGCCGTCAAGAGCCGTATAGGTTAAGCGGTCATCACTATTTAGTCCATCATCAGCTTCAACGCCATTGCTGCCTAAAAATGACAATTGTTGTTTAATGGTTTCTTTTGGTTTTGCCGCTGTTTCGGTGCTTTGCCAATTTAGCAATATTGGTAGTGCCGCACGTTCTAAAATAGTAACCGTTGTTAAAGCTAGCAAAGCTCGGTTGCTTGGTGATTGGTCAGGGTAAATTGCAACTATTTTTTCTTTAAATAGGTTTTTATCGGCAGCTGAAATCGCTGTAAGAGCTGCGCTTCTTACAGCTTTTGAACTATTCATGCTGATTTGCAAAAGCTCGTCTAAATAGTCATCACAAAGTTTAAGGGTTTGAATGAGCTTGCAAAAATTGGTGAGGTTTTCGCCTTTAATTGTTTTTAAAAGTGCAATGATTTCTTGCTTATTATCAATAAACCATTGCTTTAAATCGTCAGGATTGCGTATTTGTTGCGAAAAACGCATAGCGGGATGGTCCGTGACCAGAAGATCGAATATTTCAGCCATAGAAGCATTGAATAAATTGGCCAATTGCTCAAATTGCTGCCAATCTATTTTATAGCCTTGTAGGCTACCCCCAGATGGCGGTGCATTGCGGTCTTTGCTCGCAAGTATGGCACAAGTTACAAAATAGCGCCATTCATCGGGTGATGTCTTGCTACCATAGACGTGGCTGGAGTAAAGAGGGTGACGGATCAAATTTTTTATTATCTTGGCCATTCTTAGGTAACCAAGCGGTTGCCAATTATAGTCAAAAATTTGCGGAAGATAGAGCATTAGTCCGGTATCATACCAATAGAAATTATCGGTTGATTGGGCGGCTTTTAGCAATATGGCTTGGTTTTGTCCTGTTTCAACATAGGTGTATAGGTCTTGGATCAGGTCTTTATCTTCTAGCCCTAAACTTCCAAGCAGCTTTTCAAAAGATTTACGCTTTACAATTATGGTTTCACTTGTTTGGTCATAAAGGGTTGCTTTGTTGAATTTATTAGAAAATTTATTTAATAGTTTTCTAAATAGGCTCATCTTAATCCCTTTCAGATGATAATATGACAAACGAGTTTAATTGTTAATTTTACGCGTGCTAAATTAAAAATATGTGATGGTTTTATAACGTTAATAAAGTTCAGATTTGGCTTCCCAATCCTTGTCAAAACCAGTTCCTGCGGCTGCCATAGCATGATAATCGGCATAAGTTTCAGCAAGTAAAACGGGTGGAACTTCTTCCAAAGTGATTTCCATATTTGCAGAATATTTATTATTGCTCATTTTATAAAAGCAAAGGCTAGTTAAAGCCGCTGATATATTTTTTTCAGGCAAAATATTGCCGGTAAAATTAATGCTAGCAACAAGGTTAAGGCATGTATGGCGGCGAATATAATTCGTGAAATAACCGCCATCAACAACATCGCCGCGCTGATAGCCAAGCTTGTTAGCCACGTTACGCAAGCTATTGCTTTCAACCATAAAGCCGATGCGATCGGTAATTTCGAATTGCTGCTTTATACTGTTCGATATGGTTGGTAAATCTTCACGCAATTGCCTAAAAGGCGGCGTTAATGCATAATCTTTTTTATGGTGACGCCAAGCATTGCCTTCTTCATTATTTAGCAAGTTAATATGGGCAAGTTTAATAGTTGATACTTTATTTAAATCAACCGCTTCATCACTACTATCGGTAAAGCTGCCATCCTCCATTGGTCTAAATGTTAATAGTGGTTTTCCATCATTATCCATACCAATCCAAATAAGTCCGCAGATAATTTTCCGCATTACAGGGTGGTTGAAAAGATAGTTTTGCCATTCTTCAACCGACCAAACACGCTCCAAGCACATGGCCTCAAAAAGCCGCTCTGTTTGTACTGTGCCAACTTGCTTTATTTCCTTTTGCGCATTGGCTATAAATTTTTTGGCCTCATTAATCTCTTGGCTTTCAAGCGCATTACTTGCGGTTGGCAAGCTTTTTATTTGGCTGCCCTTATCGTTAAAAATAATAAGATTGCCTTGCTCATTGAGTTTAAGTTTAAAAATTCGCCCCTTGCCACAAGCAAGCTCTGCTTCGCCATTATCATCAAGCCCTGCCGTTGGAATAGTGCGATCAGCCAATTCGTCTAAGGTCCAACCATACTGCTCAGCAATGTCATTAATGGCTTGGCGTGCATGGTCTTGCACCGTTTTTTGTTTGGTGCGGGTTGCTGCCGCTAAAATTGCTTGGATAGCAGCAGGGGCCGGATTTCCTGCCAGCATGTCAATGATTGCTTTGGCTTGGGCGGTGCGCTTGCCATGTTTTTTAATATAGCTACTGCCAATGGCTGCAATGATTGCGCCATCAGTACGGGTTGCGAGGGCTAAAATACCCTTACTGTCAATCGCGCTTTGTTTGTATTTGCCTAATTTTTCATGGCGAAGTTCTTCAAATAGTAAATCGCGGTCGGTTGTATAGAAAGATGCAGATTGTGGTGCTGCCTTAACTAATTGTAAATTGGTTTGTAAGCGCTGATCAATATGAGCTATAGCAAAACTTGTCGCTTCTTCATTGGTTGTCATTGGCGTGTCATAGGCAATCCACGCTTCCACAATGAAAGCCCCAAGGGTATGGGCGCTTTCTTTTGTAAATTGATCAAGCCACAAGGTTATCATCGGATTGCCTTGCGGTTGCTTTAACTTTGTGGCAAGGATTAATAGCCAACGGATAATCAGAGGGTCAACGGCATTGCCGTTGTTCCAAGTAACCTGCGGTAATTGGGAAAAAGGAAACCAATCAAGTTCTTTTCCCTTGGCCTTTTCCAATCTCTTTTGTGCCTCGCTTAGTAATTTTTCTGCTACAAAGTGGCTGGAAATATCATCACCTAAATGTTGAAGTGCAGAAAGAAGTGCTCCGCGTACTGCATCATTTTTTTCTTTTTTAAGTGCTGCTTGCAAAGCAGGAATTTGCGAAACGGCTTTACGGCTTTTTAGCCAATCGGCTGCTTTAATGCGTATTTCTTTTTGTTCATTTTCTAAAAGCCCTGAAATAGCAGGATCAAGCTGTGGTGAGGCTGCTAATAACGTACGAGCTTGCTGTCTTTCTTGCCGAGTTATCCTATTGCCATTCAAGTTGTTACCAGTCACCATCAGTATGAGGGCTGTCGCATAACGCATTGGAACTTTGGGTAATAGTGTTAGTAGATAAAATGCAATATCAAAACGATAGCTGACATTATCAATTGGAGGAGCAATATTAAAGGCTTGGTCAAGAAGATCAAGATTTTCGGCAACAAGCGTCCAAAGATCTTCAGCCTTTATAAATGGAATAAGGGGCAAATCATAACATTCCATTGCAGTTAAAAGGTGCTCCAAAATTGGGCGTCTTTGTTGTTTAATACAAATATGGTTTAAAACTCGCCAATCGCCAATTTCACGCATTTTTTTTAAAATAACAGGACCAAAAATATTTTCCCCAAAAGTGCTTAAATTCGATAAATGATCAACATAATGTTCCATATTTAACAATAGCATGAGTTGGTAAAGCGAAAGGTCTTTACATTGCGCAAATTCTTTCAAGCCTGAGGTATCAAAATTGCGCTTTTGATGGGTGTCAAATAAGTTATGGCTCGATAAGGCTTTATCTAAACTTCCCGATAAAATAGCGTGCAGCTCTTTATTGACCTGCTGTTTGTCAAGTTTTTTTGCGTTTTTAGTCCAATGCCATTTATCGTTTGGATTTCGTCTTGCCAAGGATTTATCAAAATGGTGATTATAATTTGCAAGTGCATCAAAAACCGGTAAAAAATAGCTTTCATCAATAGGATTAATAGCGAAATGGACTTGTTCCTTTGCCTTGTCATAAGCAGGAATAGTGACGATACTGCCATCTAAAGCAAGATAGGAACCGCCACTATTTGAAAAATCTTGTTGAGCTGAGTGCGCAGTGGCGTTTTGGAAGTTTAACTGCTCTTCAATTGTTTTTTTAAGTTTGGGTGGATTTTTATCGTTTTTCCATATTTCCAATATTGATTTTGCTTGCTCGTTAAAAAGTACGATCACTGCATTTACTAATAAAATTTGGTTCGCACTCGGCTGTGTTGGAAAAAGCTGCAATATGCGTTCTTTTAATATGATTTTATCAGCATGGTTTAGTGAAAGTAATGCTTTTTGGCGAACAGTTTTGCTTTTACTCATTGTTTCTTCAATTAGGAAATCAGTAAAAGGTTCGACGAGATTCAATTTGTAAAGAGAAACGCAAAATTCAATCATATTATTGCTTGGAAGTTTCTTGGCGAGAGAGATGATCGTTTGTCTATTTTCTATGAACCAATCTTCAATGCCGTAGAAGTCTTTTAGGATTACTTCATTGCGATAACCATTATAGTTGTGAATAAATACGTCAAAAATATCTTCAACGCCTAAGCCGCCAATATCAGCCAATTCTAACAAAAGTTTTCCGGGTTTTTGAATTAATGCATATAATTCATCAGAGGCAGCCGCAATTGAGCTATGATCTAAATTTTGCAAGTAATATACGCTATAACGCCACCAATCTGGTGATATGCTAGTGCCGCGCATCTTATAATTTGTACTTGTTATTGGCGATAATGAAGCTAAAACTTTGCCTAAGCGTATAAAAGCTAATGGTTGCCATTTATAATTTAATGCATATAGTATTTTGCCATTATGTAGGTTGCAATAGGTTGTTGTAGCCTTACCTCTAGCTTGGAGCAAGATTGCTTCATTTTTGCCAGTTTCTATGTAATCACATAAGGCTGGTGCTAAAGTTAAATCTCCCATGCGCATACTATTTAATCCAGAGGTAATCCGGTAGCGATCCAATGAAACTTTGGGTGGCGTATCTTCAACAGTCAAATTGCTGCCTAGCTTTAAGCTGTTCATAGCTACCCCTTTTTAATTGACGTGATCCTTGCAAAGTATAATATCTATTTTCAATGAGGCGGCAAGACTACAAATCAATGTAAATTATAGTTTTTAGTATATGTTTTAATTCACAAGAATTATAATTTTTCTAAAATAATATTAGTGTATTCTTATATTTATAATATAAAGGTCATAGTCTATGGAAAAAAAGGCCAGTTTGCGGCAACCTGCTGAAGAAATCTATGCGGATGAATTGCAAAGCTTAAAAAGCCTTGATGATTTACCAAAGCCGAAAGGTTGGCTGTTGTCGCCGCGTTTTGTTCGGTGTTTCATTGTTGGTGATGAAAAAAAGGGCATTTCCCGTAAGATTTATGGCGAAGATAGTTTAATTGATCGTGCTATTGTTTCCTTGATGAGTGCGCAAGGGCTGATGTTGGCAGGAGAGCCGGGCACGGCAAAATCGCTACTATCAGAATTATTAGCCGCCGCCATTAGCGGTCATTCAGGGCTTATTGTGCAAGGTTCTGCTGGTACCAGTGAAGATCATATTCGCTATTCATGGAATTATGCTTTGCTGCTTGCTGAAGGGCCAAGTGAACGAGCGCTGGTTGCTTCCCCGATTTTTTCAGCTATGAAAGAAGGGCGCATCGTCCGCTTTGAAGAAATTACCCGTTGCCCGCCGGAAGTGCAAGATGCGCTGATTTCTATCATGTCCGAAAAATCTTTAGCAATACCTGAACTTGGTTCAAATGATGCTTTGCGTGCAGCGCCGGGGTTTAATATTATTGCAACGGCCAATTTACGTGATCGCGGCGTAAATGAAATGTCGAGCGCTTTAAAAAGACGTTTTAATTTTGAAATTGTTCATCCAATCAGTGATGGCGAGCAAGAGCGCGCCTTGGTGCGCCAACAGCTTGATGCGAGGTTAGCGCCGCTTGGCATTGAGGTTAGCAATATAGATGCAACAATAGATATTTTGGTTGAAACTTTTCAGGATTTGCGCACTGGCCGCACGCGTGAGGGGATAGCGCTCACCAAACCTGATGCGGTTATGTCAACGGCAGAAGCGGTAAATGTTATGCAAGCAGCCGCGCTGGAAGCGGCCTTTTTGGATAATGGCAGTGTATCGGGCGCCCATATCGCCCACCAAATACAAGGGGTTATTTTAAAAGATGAGCCGGAGGATGGCAAAAGATTTAAAGCCTATATTGATTATATAGTTAAAGATCGCGCCGGTAAAAAAGGCCCTTGGAGGGAATTTTACAGCGCAGCGCGAGCCTTAAAACTCACATGACAAAACATCCGTCTTTTCTTTATGATGAAAAGTTGCAGATTACCATTGTGCCGGTACGCCATCATAGTCCGGCATGTGCTTTTGCTGTGCGTTTATTACTTGACGAAATCAAGCCTAAAACGGTGCTGATTGAAGGCCCTAATCATTATGATCGCCTTATAGATCAGATCATTGATGATGGCACTGTTCCGCCAGTCGCCATTGTTACTTTTCCCTCTAAAAATGCGTTAGGTAGCAGCTATTATCCAATTTGTAGCCATAGCCCTGAATATATTGGCTTATTATGGGCACACCAAAACAAGGTCGAGACGCATTTTATTGATCTACCCATTTTTTCCCGATTTCAAAATGATACATCTGACGATAATGACATTAACGATGATGAAAGTGATGAAGAAAAACAAAGCCATATTGCCAATAAGTTCGTTCCCTTAAGCAAGGACTATTTTGATAGTAGTGATTATACCAAGGCACTTTGTCAAAAAATTGGTTGCCGCGATGGTGATGAATTATGGGACCAGATGTTTGAAACACAGCTTGGTGAAAGCGATTGGCGCGGTCTATTTTCTGGGATTGGTGTTTATTGTGATCATATGCGTCAATCTACCAATGATGAACTTTTGCAACGTGATGGCACTTTGGAGCGTGAAGCGCAAATGGCGGCAATTATTGCCCGCGAGAGCGCTAAAAAAACTGGTCCGATCGTAATTATTGTTGGTGGTTTCCATGCACCTGTTTTACTGGATTTGGTGCGTGCGCCACAACAAGCAAAGATCGTGGAAACGCTAGAGGAATCATATTTGATCCGCTATGGCTTTCGTCAGTTAAATGCCCTTACGGGTTATATGAGTGGTTTGCCTTTTCCTTGGTATTATGATCGGCTTTGGCAACAACAAAATTGCATTGTTGAAGATGAAACAAAGCCAAGTAACGTTTTTGAGATTATTGCAGAAAAAATTGTAATCGAATTTATTGCGCATTTGCGCAAAGATATGCGCCATGAGCGTATCGCATTTCCAGCTTTAGTAAATGCGTTGGAAATGGCCAATAGCTTGGCGCAGTTGCGTGGCCATAAAGGGCCAATGCGCAGTGATATTATAGATGCTTTACGCACCGCTTTACTAAAAGGGCATGAAGGTGGCGAAGGCAGTGGAATCTTAGCCGAATTTTATTCGTTTTTAACGGGTTCTACCATTGGTGCAATATCGTCAAAAGCAGCTGTGCCACCGCTTTTACGCGATTTTTTTGCTAAAGCGCGTGTGTTAGGTATTAAGATTGATGATGGGGAGGCACGCAATCGTACTCTTGATATTTATCGCAAACCAAAACATCGCGCTATTAGCCGCTTTTTACATGGAATGAAGTTTTTAAATGTGCAATTTGCTAGTCGCACCGCTGGGCCAGATTTTAGCAATGGTTATGCAACAGATCGTTTATTTGAAAGCTGGACCATTCAATGGTCACCCTTGACCGAGGCGCGTTTAATCGAGCTTGCAAGTGAAAGTGACACATTACAAAAATCGCTATTGTTGCAATTATTTCACAATATTACTGCCTTGAAAGAAAATGGGCATGGTGGGGAGACGGCAAGCGCTGTTAGGCTTTTTATTAATGCTTGCGAAGCTGGTTTATCAGGGGCTGCAAAGCAAATATTACCGCTTATTGAACAAGAAATTATTGCAGATGCTAATCTTGTAAGTGTTGTTGATGGGTTAAAATCGGTGCTCGCCTTATGGCAAGCGCGTAAATGGCTGGCTTTGGATGATGAGCAAGTGGTGCGTGATTTAATTACCATTTGCTACCGCCGCGCCATGTTTTTACTACCCAATATTATTCATGCTGACAACGAACAAAGCATGGCTCTTGTTGATGCATTAGCGAATTTACGGGAATTGCTTATTTTAAGTGAACGGGAAGCAACAAAGCTTGATGGGGAAATATTTCAGGAAAGAATTGCAAATTTACTCACTAATACCGATGCGCCGCCCGTCATACGTGGTGCTATTGCCGCCCTTGCTTGTCTTAATGGCCAAATAAGTGATGAACAATTGGTTGAGCGTTTTGCAGGGGAAATACAGGCAGCTTATAGCACGAGTGAAGAGCGCGTTGGTTGGCTTCATGGGGTGATTACGATTTCGCGTGAATTATTATGGCGTGTATCGCAATTAATGGAAAAGGCAGATATGCTGCTGACGAGTTTTGATGACGATAGTTTCCTTGAAATATTACCCTTTTTGCGCTTGGCCTTTAGCCGCTTGGATCCAGATGAATTGGATCGGCTTGGTAAAAATATTGGTAAATATTATCATCAGGAAGATTTTTTATTGCTTCATTCTAGCCTTGATGAAAACACGGTATTACAACGATTGGCTCTTGAGCAAGATGTATTGGCGCAAATGCAGGAGGAGCAGCTTATATGACCAATTCGGTTGAAGGTTTACGCCGTTGGCGCCTTGTGCTTGGCCGCTATAGTGAAACGGGACTAGGCAGTGATTGTAAGCTTGGAGGTGTTGATATTGAGCGCGACCAAGCTTTTGATTATCTTTATTCACGCGAATTAAAACAAAGAGGATTACGCCAGGAAAATGCGAAAAAAAGCCCATTAGGAGGTCGCGATTCAAGTGGTGTTAAGCCAATTGATTGGCTAGAGCAATTGCGTGGGATTTTTCCAAAATCCGTATGTGAAGTGGTTGAAGGGCATGCTTTGCACAATCTTGGCATGACCGAATTATTGAGCGATCCTAAAACTTTAAAAACGTTAACTCCGAACACAGATCTTTTGCGTAGCTTGATGCTTTATAAGGATAGAGCCAATCCCGCTATTCAAGCGACTATTCGCGATATTGCCAAAAAAATTATCGAAGATATAAAAAAGCGCTTAAAACTGCGCTTAGAGCGCGCTGCATCAGGGCGGCGTAATCGTTTTCGGCGCGGCCATTTACGGCGGATGCAGGATTTTGATTGGCGGGCAACCATTCGCGATAATCTTAAAAATTATGATATTGTTAATCGCCGCATTATTGCTGATAAGCTGCGCTTTCATTCGCGATCAAGATCCTATTTCTCCAAGACTATTATTTTATGTGTTGACCAATCGGGATCAATGACCAGCTCTATTATTTATGCCGCTATCATGGCTTCTATTTTAGGTGGTCTTTCATCGGTTAAAACAAAGTTGGTGCTGTTTGATACGCGCATTGTTGATATGAGCGATCAACTTGCTGATCCTGTTTCGGTGCTTATGTCGGTGCAACTTGGTGGTGGTACCGATATTGGCATGGCGGTGAATTATTGTGAGCAATTGGTCGAGCAACCACGCCAAACCATTTTTGTGTTAATTAGCGATTTTTGTGAAGGTGGTTCACCCGCTAAATTATTGGCAGCTATTCGCCGTCTTGCTAGTGCGCAAGTAACAATGCTTGGCGTTGCAGCCCTTAATGATGATGGTATTGTTGATTATGATATAAGCATGGCACAACGCTTGGCAAAGGCTGGTATGGAGGTGGCGGCACTTACACCAGATAGGTTGGCAGATTGGCTAGGGGGAGTTATATCCTCATGATATCGCTCGCTCTCCATCAAGCTTTAGTAGCCTTTGACGAAAGTGCGCTTGAACTTTTAGCGAATAAGGGGTTGGTGCGTCGTGCTGCCCGCGATATTGAGGGCGGCAAGGTTACATTTATCGATTGTGACGGTGATAATGCAACAGTTAGGGCGGATGGCGAAAGCGTTGCAATGGGTTTAGCCGGCCCCCTTAAGGCAAAATGCAGTTGCCCTGCCGCGTCTGTCTGCCGCCATAAGCTTGCAGCAACATTATTTTTACGCGCATTGCCGATTGAGGATGGTCTTGGAGCCAAGGATCAAGTCAAGGATCAAATCTTGGAGCAAAGCCAAAGCGCCCGTGACGAGATTTGCGAGTTTTCATCAGCTATTCTACAGCGTTTTGCCGGCAAAGCTGGATGGCAGGCAGCTCATGATATTGCGGCTAAGGGGGCAATCGTCAAAGAGGAAAAAAATAGCGTTCGTATTTTCATCATGGATGAGGAAATTTGCTATCTTTTGGGGCAGGGGCTAGAGGGGATGGTCTCGAAAATATCGCCTGCTAAGCGCAAAATATTTCATATTGCCGCCTTATTGATTGCCCGTAGAAAATGGCACATTAATGATGATGTCAGCGAAGAGAACGCGGTAATCATTAAAAAGCAAGCACCCGATAGCGGCTTTCTTGATAGTGTTGATGAAGCCTTATTAGATGCCTTGCGCACAGGGTTAAATATTGCCCCCAAAGCCTTAGAGGAGCGTATCTTTGCGCTTTCTGTATCATCACGAGCGGATGCTTTACCAAGATTATCGGCGCTTTTGCGCATTTTAGCAAATCGTATTCGCGAGCGCAGAAAACGCGCTTTATCATTTGAAATTGAGCAATATTTACCATTTATTGCTCATATTGCCATGTTGGTGCGTATTTTAAGAAAAACCAATATAAATGATGAAAATTTCATAAAACTTGCAGGTGTTTATCGGCAAGATTATCTGCCAATTGGTGATATTGACTTAGTGGGGATGGGGGCTGAAATTTGGCGCACAACCACTGGCGCACGCGGCGTTAGTACAATTTTTTATGCGCCGCAAAACCAACAATGGTATAGTGGTGCTTTGGCGCGTCCATCGGGTGTCGATCCTTCCTTTATACCTAATAGTGCTTATTATACTGGGCATTTATTTGGCAAATCACCAAGGGATTTGAGCCGCAGCCAGTTGACTTTAACCGGCGCTTTGGCATCCCCCCAAGGGCGTTTATCAATGTCGCAAGGCGTTATAGCAAAAGATGTCAAGCTTTTTACTGGCACCTATACCGATCTTGCTTGTGCCTATAGCGATTGGCAGGTTTTGGCTGATGATTTACAACAGGCTTTTATGCAAGGACTTCATAATATTGCCCCGACAATACAACCCGTTTTGCTAGTGCCAAGCAATAATTTTGAATATTATTTTGATGATTTACGTCAACAAGTGATCTGGCCAATTATGGATAGTAATGGCCAATGGTTGGCGCTAACATTGGATCATAATAGTGATAAGGAAGCGCGCATTATTGCGGTTGAATTACATTCAGGCAATAAAGTTGATGCGATTGTCGCTAATGTTGTTGTTGAGCAAGGGCGCTTTGCCTTGCGGCCAATTGCGGTTGTTTGCAAAAATATGATTGAAAATTTAGGGCTAGATGGCAAAACTGCCAATAAAAATTGGAGTTGGCATCGATTTTTAAACGCTATTCAAAATAAGCGCTTTGACTTTCAACAAAGTGATCGCGCAAATTTTGTTCTTGCTGATGCTTTGGACCAAATTCAATCTATTGCTGAAATTGGTTTTGCAAATCAACGATATAAGGATAATTTGCAAAAGGCTGGTTCTATCCTTCAACAGGCGGGGTTCAGCAAATTTGCCAGTATGGCGACCATTATTGCTGAACAAGATTTTGCTGATAGTGAATTTGCAAAGCTTGCATATCCGCTATTGACGCTTATTTATGCACTTAACCAAGCAATACAAAAATTGCGCTCTTTGCCCTATTTACAGCCGCTAAAATAGTTGGTTTGATAAATCGAGCTGAGATAAAAACGTAAAAAATTAAGTTGCCTCTTTATTGATGCGCTGTTCAATATAATGGGCAAGTGCGGTGGCGGCATTTAACATATGGGCGCGCATGTAAAGAGCAGCTTTTTCACCATCGCCTTGTGATATGGCTTGCATAACCATATCATGTTCTTGGCGAGATCTACTAATACGATTGTTTTCGTGCAATTGCAGGCGGCGAAAAGCACTTAATTTGGAGCGAATAGCAATGGCCTGTTCTTCTAAAAACCGATTATGGGTGGCATGATAGATTTTTTCATGAAACTTACGGTTCATGCGGTCATAATCATCGATTTTATTGTTAATGACCATGTCGTGTGATTGTTCATGAAGTTCCATTAAGGTACACCGCTCAAGCGGTGTCATTCTATAAGTGGCAAGGCGAACGCAGACCGCTTCAATTTCAGCCGTTGCTTCAAACATGTCCATAATGCGCTCAGCAGTTAGCGGTGTAACAATAAGACCGCGCCGGCCGCGTTTTTCAGCAAGGCCATTGGCCTCCAAATGACGTAAAGCTTCGCGCACGGGGGTGCGCGAAACGCCATATTTTATTGCAAGTTGCTGCTCGTCCAAATCAGAGCCTGGTGGCAGGGTGCCATCGGTGATTTCATCGCTTAAAGCATTTCTAATGCGTTCGGATAATAAAACCGTTTGTTCATCGCCACCAAATTTTTCACTCATATTCAACTTCTTTAAAAGATCATTTTTACTGCAAGAAATAATATTGATGGCCCCAAAAGGCAACCAAGACCGGTATGAAATGTTGCGGTTAGGGCGCCATAAGGCACCAAACGCCTATCCGTTGCAGCCAAGCCACCACTAACCCCGCTGACCGTCCCCATGAGCCCGCCAAAAACCATGGCTGATCGTGGATTGTTAAGACCAATCATCTTGGCAACAAAGGGCGTACCAATCATTACCAAAATTGCTTTTAAAACGCCAGTCGCAATTGATATCGCCATAACGGCAGAATCGGCACCAATTGCCGCACCTGTTACTGGGCCAACAATATAGGTAACTGCCCCGGCGCCAATTGTTGTTAAGGCAATCGGGTCGGTGTAGCCAAAGGCAAAAGCAATGATTACTCCCACGATGAAGGGAAAAAATGTTCCAAGTAATAATGCAACAAAGCCAATAATACCTGCCTTTTTTGCTTGTTCAACATCCACCTCAAAAGCGGTGGCAACAATTGCAAAATCGCGCAACATAGCGCCGCCCATTAAGCCAATGCCGGTTAAGCCAACCACATCGGCAAGCCCCTTTTGACCGCCGGTCGCGATGCCGCCCCAAAAGGCAAGGGCAAGGCCGATGATAATGGCAATCGCTGACCCATGTACGCGCCCAAAGGTTAGATATTTGGACAGCATGGCTGAAATCCACATGACAATACCGATAAAGGCAAAAGCAGTAATTAGCGCATTATGTTGCAAAACGCTCATAATCATCTCAACCATTTTTGCCCTCCGCTTTTTCGCGTGCTTCAATCTCGTCCATGGTTTCCACTGTGCCACTCATTTTGCCGATAATTGCAACTGAAGCAAAACAAACAGCAACAGCGCTCACTGCAGCAATAACAACGAGTGGCCCACCTTCAACCGCTGCAACAACATTTTGGCTGGCTGCCATGGCGACCACGATCGGGATATAAAGACTACCCCAAAACTCAACGCCAAAAATAACGCCGCGACTTAAAATATTTTTATTTTTGAGCCATAAACGCATAGCGATTAATAGCATCATCGCTATACCAACACCGCCAACATTGGCATGCACGCCAAGAATTTTACCCAATAAATCTCCTAAAAAACCACCCAATAGGGTGCAAATCGCCAGAAGTGCGACACCTGATATAGTCATTTACCCCTCCCATGCTGCCAATTGCAGTTTCCCCCAAAGGACAGCTTCCCCATATGAATGAAAAATGTATTGCGTTTTAGATTTTTTCCTCATTTATGTATCCTCCCACTGGATAAATATGATTTATAGTATACACAAAAAAATATTATGGACAATATAAATACATTGAGATAGATTATCTTTATATTTGTATGCAGGAGGACTCGATGAGAAACTGGAACTGCCAAAAACAAGCATTGGAGCAAAGAATTGCGTCGGGGAGCGCCTTTGCTAAAGGTAAAATTGTCGAGCGGACAAATACTGAAAAATTATTGGCGGCGGTGATCCGTTCTGGCGACCGTGTTTGCCTTGAGGGGGATAATCAAAAACAGGCGGATATATTAGCTAAAGCGCTAGCTGCGCAAGATGCCGACCAGCTTAATAATTTGCATATGGTGCAATCGGGCATTGTTTTACCAGAGCATTTGGATGTTTTTGAAAAAGGCATTGCCAAACGGCTTGATTATTCTTATTCGGGGCCGCAATCGGCGCGTATCGCCCGCATGCTGTTTGGCGGCAAAATTGAACTTGGCGCGGTGCATACATATCTTGAATTATTCGCCCGTTACTTCATTGATTTAACACCTAATGTTGCATTAATTGCCGCCGTAAGCGCGGATAAGCATGGTAATCTTTACACTGGTCCCAATACAGAAGATACCCCAACAGTTGTCGAGGCAACCGCCTATAAAAGCGGTTTGGTTATTGCGCAAGTGGGCGAAATTGTTGATAAGGTTCCCCGTGTTGATATTCCAGGTGATCTTGTGCATTTTGTGGTTGATGCGCAAAAGCCGTTTTATGTTGAGCCATTATTTACCCGTGACCCCGGTGCAATAACTGAAACGCAAATCTTGATTGCGATGATGGCGCTAAAAGGCATCTATCTTCCCTATGAGGTCAAGCGACTTAATCACGGTATTGGTTTTAGTACGGCAGCTATTGAGTTATTATTGCCCACTTATGGCGAAAAGCTGGGGCTAAAAGGCAAATCCTGCACGCATTTTGCCTTAAATCCGCATCCAACCCTAATTCCAGCCATTGAAGCGGGATGGGTGGAGCAGATCCACTGTTTTGGATCTGAGGTTGGCATGGAGGACTATATTCGGGCGCGTCCGGATGTTTTCTTTACGGGGCCTGATGGCTCACTGCGCTCTAACCGAGCTTTTTGCCAAACCGCAGGCCTTTATGCTTGTGATATGTTTATTGGCTCAACCTTGCAAATTGATCTTAATGGTCATAGTTCCACAATTACTACTGATCGTGTGGCGGGGTTTGGTGGAGCGCCCAATATGGGGTCAGACCCCCATGGTCGCCGTCATAGTAGCCCTGCTTGGTTAAAGGCAGGGGAAGAAGCACAGCCCGACATCCCTGCGAATTTACGCCGTGGTCGAAAGCTTGTCGTGCAACTTGGAGAAACCTTTGGTGCTAATAATGTGCCGCTTTTTGTCGAGAAGTTGGATGCCGAAATTTTGGCCGAAAAGCTTGGCCTCGATCTTGCGCCAATTATGGTTTATAATGACGATGTTAGCCATATTGTAACCGAAGAAGGCATTGCCAATTTATTGCTTTGCCGCAATGCAACTGAGCGCGAGCAAGCCATTCGCGGTGTTGCCGGCTATACGGATATTGGTCGTCAGCGTGATAAAAAAATGGTGGAAACTTTAAGGGCGCGCGGTGTTATTCAGCGCCCCATTGATTTGGGCATTGATCCGCTTGATGCTGATCGGCGTTACTTGGCCGCGCGTTCCATCAAGGATATTATGGTGCAATCAGGGGGGCTTTACAATCCTCCTAGCCGTTTTCGTAATTGGTGAGGGGAGCAATCATGGAAAACATGAAATTTGAGTTTTTAACCAATAAGGCGGCGCAACCCCAAAGAAAGCAAGTCATTATCGGCGTTGTTGCCTCGGGTAATCTTGAGGCTTTGGTGGAGCGCATTGATGATAAAACCCGTTGTATCATTGATGTGGAAACAGCTTCGCATGGCTTTGAGCCAATATGGCAAGCGGTGATGGGAGATTTTGTCGAGCAGTATGCGGTTGGTGGTTTGCGCATATCGATTAATGATGGTGGGGCGCGACCTGATACGGTGTCGCTGCGTCTTGCACAAGCCTTGCGTTTAATGGAGGAAGTCGAATGACGAATTCAGCTCAACTTTCCAATCAAAATGAATCTATAAGCTATTATGAAGCAAGTGCGCGACAAAGAATAGATTATCTGGTTGATAAGCATAGTTTTCAAGAATTTATCGGCCCAGAACAACGAGTTGTTAGCCCACATCTTAAATTGTTCAATCTACCAGAACAATTTGATGATGGTATTGTTATTGGCCGTGCCATGCTTGAGCAAAAGCCGATATTCATTGCCGCGCAAGAGGGGCGTTTTATGGGCGGTGCAATTGGCGAGGTTCATGGTGCAAAATTGCTAGGGCTGATAAAGGCGGCACAGCATGAAAACCATGATCTTGTGCTTTTGCTTGATAGCGGCGGCGTGCGATTGCAAGAAGCCAATGCTGGTGAAATTGCGATTGCTGAAATTATGCGGGCAGTTGTCGAGGCGCGGCTTTCTGGCATCAAGGTTGTGGTTTTAATTGGCGGGCGTTCTGGTTGCTATGGGGGCGCTGGTCTTATCAGTGCTTGCGCCAGTAAAATTGTTATGTCCGAATATGGGCGCATGAGTGTAAGCGGCCCGGAAGTTATTGAAACCAACAAAGGAGTTGAGGAGTTTGACTCGCGCGATCGTGCGCTTGTGTGGCGCACAATGGGCGGTAAACATCGCAGCTTAATGCAGGATGCGGACTATTTTGTTGCCGATGACATATTAGCATTTCGGCGCGCTGCAATTACTGCTTTAGAGCAAGATGAGCAATTTGGGTTTGCCGCTTTAAAGCAACAGCAAGAAAAGCTTGAAAGCCGGCTTAATAATTTTGGTGATGCCAAAGATGCAATCGATATTTGGACAAAATCGGGTATTAGCAACGCGCAAGAAGTTCCATCGCTTTCTGATGATCAATTTTTACACCTCTTAAGCGGCGTAAAACAAACTTATTGCAGTGATGCATCAAAAAATGTCGCAACAACTACTGCAACGCCAACCCAGCCATTGCCTGATGGGTTAAATCAATTATTATCATCTTTGTTTGCAGGCCAATTTACGGTAACGGTGAGTAATAATCATATTATCGGGCAAGCAAGTTTAAATGGCACGCCGTGTCATATTATTGGCATTGCTAATAGTGCACCAATTGCCATTGATGATGCCAATATTTTATCGCGGCATATTATCAATATCGTTGAAAATCATCCCAAGCAGCCAATTTTGGTGTTGGTGGATTCTGCTAGCCAAAATATGAGCAAACGTGATGAATTATTGGGTCTTAATCAGTATTTGTCACAATTGGCCAAAGCATTGATTTTTGCCTCGCTTAATGGGCATGTAACGATTGGTGTTTTATACGGCCATAGTGCGGCAGGTGCTTTTATTGCCAGCGCTCTTGCCACCCAATCACTTATTGCCTTGCCTGATGCATATCCAGCCGTGATGGATTTGCCATCAATGGCGCGGGTTACCAAATTATCGATTGATCAATTGACCGAAATGGCCAAGGCAACGCCGGTTTTTGCTCCAGGGCTTCTAAACCTTTATAAGACTGGCGGGATAGATGAGGTTTGGCAAAATGACGCCAATGTCGATATAAAGGCGCAAAAACTCCTTAGCCTTTATCAAAGTCTTGAGGGGCAGCACCCTCATGATAAAAGGGCGCAGTTAGGCTTGGAAAGAGGGGGACGATTAAAGACATTGCCTTTGTCAAATGCAGTTATAAAACTTGCGAATTGTGATGGGTGATTTTCATCGTCATGACCTTGTTTGGCTTGATGCGACAGGTTGGCAAGCTTTATATGAGCAATATCACTTTGATGTGTTGAAAGAGTGGGAGGCAAAAAACTTCCCCCTCATTGTTACGCAACAACCAATGCTGAAAAATAATGATGATCTGTTGCTTGGTTTGCCTTTACCTCCAACCATGGGCAAGGCAAGAATATCGCTCATAATTCATAAACATCACATAAGCAAAACAACTCCGCCACCTTTGCTAAGTGAGTTAGCGCGTTATGCACCTTATGATTGGCAAAACCTGATTAAGGCGATGATGCAAATTGACGCAAATTTTAGAGTGTTTGGTAGTCTATGCTGGCAAGCGCTAACAAATATGCATTATATCAGTAAAACTTCCGATCTTGATTTGTGCTTAACTGTCTTACCAAGGCAAGATTATGTTTTAAATCTATGTAATAGCATTGAAAGCATCAATAAAACTGCATTGATGCGTATTGATGTGGAGCTGATTAGACCAAAGGGCGGAGTTCATTATCAAGAAATATTACGTCAATATAAGGATGATATAATCGTAAAAACCAATACTGGTGTGGTGCTGATGCCTTTTGCAACATGGGTGGGGGAGAATGACGATGACTTATCAGTTAAACAAACAGTCTGGTCAGTTTAACAAACAATTTGGTCAGTTAAAAAACAGTCTGGTTTTTAATGATATTGGGCAACAAGGTGATGCCATTGCCAATAAAGCATATGACGCCCTCATCAAGGAATTGCAAACTTATCCAAAGCCCGGCCTTGTAAGTCATATAGATAATGGCGCGCATGCAGATATGGATTATGCAATATTGGCAAAGAGCGCTGATGCTATTCGACCGTTTTTTAAAGATTTATTTATTGCTGGTACAAAAAGCGCGCAAATGAGTGAACTGCGCAGCATCGGTATAGCTGCCGAACAGGCAATGATACAGGCAACTAATGGTATAAATGCCCATCGTGGCGCAATCTTTGCTCTTGGTTTACTATGCGCAGCCTATGGGTTTAAAACGCAAAATTTTTCGCTTCCTATAAAGCTAGGTACTATTATCGCCAATCAGTGGGGGCAAGATATTTCACAAGGGCCAATTAGCTTGACAAGTCATGGCACCAAAGTATTGCGCTTATATGGCGCAGGTGGTGCGCGTGAAGAGGCGGCAAGGGGTTATCCATCCCTATATGAAATTGGTTTGCCGGCATTACATGAGGCGCGCCAGTGGACAAAGGTGGAAGAAGCACAACGGATTCATGTAACGATGCGATTGTTAGCCAAAATCTGCGACACCAATTTACTGCATCGCGGAGGTATTGAAGGAATGGCTTTTGCGCAGCACACTGCGCAAAAATTTATCAAAGATGGTTCTATTACACAGATTGATTGGCAAAAAAAGGCCGCGGAAATACATGATAACTTCATTAAACGCAATTTGTCGCCGGGTGGCGTTGCCGATATGCTGGCTGCTACCGTGTTTTTAGATTGCTTGGGGGATGGATAGAAAATGTTTGCTTTATTATGCGGCGGGCAAGGACGTTTAATGCCGCAATCCTTAGATTTAGGTGCAAATAGTTCGAAAAATAGTGATTTGCTTCATGCTGCCGGCGTTTTATTAGGCCATGATCCGTTAAAGTTTTTACGTGAAAGTGATCCGCAAATACGGTCAAGTAATTATTATAACCAATTCTTTTCTGTACTTACTGCCCTATGCCATTATAATTTAATTAAGGATCATTTGCCTGAACGCATATGCGTGGCTGGTTATAGTGTTGGCGAGGTTGCAGCTTTTGCTATTGCCAATATTTGGCAGCCAGCTGAAGCATTGGCTATCACATTAAAACGAGCAACCTTGATGGATAGCGCTCATGCGATAAAGGCGCGGCTAGCTTTTGTTATGGGGCTAAGTGAAACACAATTGCAAACGCCTTTGCATCAAGCTAATTGTGTCATTGCTATTCATAATCCAGATAATTTTTTTATACTTGCTGGCAATGAAAATGATATTGAAACACTATGTAAAGAATTGCGCAATATAGGGGCAACGCGCTGTGATGTTCTAGATGTGTTTATTCCCTCGCATACGCCATTTCTTGCAAATGCGGTTGGCCCCTTTTATGATTTTATAGCAGCAAAGCCCTTTAATGCAATGGATGATAATCGTTTGCTCTTTAGTGGTCTCGATGGTGGCCGCATTTTTAAAGTGCAAGATGGTTTAAAAAAACTTGCCGAGGAAATTGCTCAGCGGCTTGATTGGCAAGCGGTTTTACAGGCATTGAGTGAGCAAGGGGTAATGTCTATCCTTGATCTTGGTCCGGGTAACGCATTGGCAAATATGATTAAAAGTTATTATCCTGCAATGTCTGCTTATGCAGTTGGTGATTTTCAAACGATTGATGGAATCGAAACGTGGTTAAAAAGGCAGGAATAAGTTTAAGGTGGGGAATGCGTTATTTTAGCTTTTAAGTAAAATTAATATAAGATTTTTAGTATTTTTATAAGCTTTAATATAGATAAATTATTGTTTAATTCTCTTTTTAAAAGAAAAAAATATATATTATATAACTAATATAATATATAATTAAAAATATAAATAAAAATATAAATAAAAATATATGTACGGTTAGATTGTTGTTGAATAATATTTGATGCTGTAATAAATATAACAATGCTTTAATTTATATTTGTGACTATACGCAATAGCTTACCATGTATAGTTATATATTTAACTTAGCTAGCATAGCATTCTCTTTTTTAATATTTTTAACCATGTGGGGCATTTAAATGGCTTTAGGAAATTTCTGGTCTAGTTGGAATTTTACATCTACTGCAGGTGTAAAGGAGATTAGCGGCAGTGATAATAATGATATTATCAAGGTTTGGTCAAATGTTGAAAGTTCTGCAGGCGCATCAACCAGTATTGATGTTGGCAATGGCAATGATAGCATTTTTGTTGGTGGTCGGTTAAAGGGGAGCGGCTCAAATTCGATTACCGGTGGCGATGGCAATAAGCTCCTTAATGTATGGGGTGGTTTGGATGCTACAGCAGGCGCTGAAAATAGCATTGTATTTGGCGATGGCAATCATGGTTTAACCTTCTTTTGGGGTATGAAAACCAATAATCTTGGTAGCAACACCATTAGTTTGGGTGATGGCACGGATGTTATTTCTATTTTAGGCAATGTACAATCAAGTAACCAAAATCGGGTTGCACTTGGTGATGGAACAAAAACGCTTAAAATTACGGGTAGTGTTACAGCAGCGAGTGAAGCTGCAAATCTGTTTTCAATGGGTGAGGGTACCCATATCGCAAGTATTTGGGGCAGTATTGATGCCGCTTCAAATGGCGTAAATTCTTTCTCTTTTGGTGCTGGAAAAACGGTTTTATCTATCGGTGGCCGTCTTCTTGCCAGTGGAACGAACAGAATTACCGCAGCTGCAGGTGACCACGTAGTTACTGTTGCCCGCGGTATTGAATCGCGCGTTGGCGGTGAAAATTCATTAACTTTTGGTGATGGTAATACGGTTTTAACGGTAACTAATGGCGTTTATGCAAGTGGCTTTAATCAATTTGTTATCGGTGCTGGCGATCATGTAGTAACCATAGTTGGTAACTTTACTGCTAGCAATACTGGCTCAAATATCTTTACAGTAAATGGCGGCAAAACTGTTCTTACCATTTCAGGTCTTGTTGAAAGCTATCATCTTAATGAAATTACAACGAGCGCTGGTGATGATTTCTTGACCTTTGCTCGCGGTATGGTTAGCCATGAAAACGGTATTAATAGTATTAGTTCAGGCGAAGGTAACGATACACTGCTATTCACGAATAAAGTGATTGCTGCTGGAACCAATCACATTGATGCCGGCGAGGGTGACGATAAGATTGTGTTTAGTCGCGGTCTTGAAGCGCAAAATGGCGGTAAAAACGAAGTTTTCGCTGGTGAAGGCAATGATGTTGTCGAGATTTATGGCAAGGTGTTAGCATCTGGAACAGGCTATAACCTTATTGATACGGGCGATGGCAATGACCGAATTTCGCTTAATGGCTTTATTCAGCAAGGTGCGTTGCAAATTAATGCTGGCGAGGGTTATGACACATTAGAGCTTAACTCGCTTACTGTTGCTGGCTTTAATACTTATTATCAAACATGGCTAACCGACATGTTCCATACAGATGGTATGGCAAATAGCAATCTTGATGTATTGCGCGTTGACTCTGTAAAATCATTTGGCTTTGCAAGTCTTGATTGGCTTGGCACTTTGATTAATGAATTTAACGAAAATCACAATAATCAGCTTGGTCTTGAAGTTGATATTAGCGGTTATGGTCGCAATATTAATGCTGGAAATCTGTTTAGTGATGATTTTAGCTCTGCAGTTACAGCGCTTGACCTTACTGGTAATGGTAAAAATACATTAAGTTTTAATGGTTCGCTTTTTGATAATGGCTTTGATGATAAAAGTCTTAATATTAAGGGTGACGGTAGCGATGTTGTTAAGCTTGATAATAGCTGGTCGCTTACTGACGGCAGCTATACGGATGGTGCTGGTGTTGTTTATAGTGTCTATGCTCATGGTGATGAAAGTCTTCACATCCAAGCAGGTGTTAATGTAACAATCGTTTAATATTTACAAATATTTAAGGACTGGCTCTTTTCATGTGATTGAAAGGAGCCAGTTTTTTTATGTCTTCTATCTTTACAAAAGTTCTATCAGTCGATGATTGTTTGACTTTATTGTGAGGATCTTTGGTGAGTTTGGCGCAAGATGGCTTTCATCTTTTGTGGTTGAAATAGGTAGCTTTAAAAGGGAGTAATAGGCAATGCAATATTCTTTGTGATCCTTATACTTCTCTATTTTTCAATACAATTTTTGGAGAAAATAGAAATCATTAAAATCAGTTGGTTTTGTTATATTATAATTTTCTAATTTATAATATAATTGGCGCTGTTTAAGCCAGATATCCTTGATATTTATCATCTATATTGGTATTTTCTTATCTGTATTATATAAAATATTATCAATTAATTGATTTAGTTTATTGACATATATTTGTATCTGCCTGTACTATAACAGCATATTTTTATATTAGTATTACATCAAGTATGCGGGGATCGAATAGTGGTTAGTAAGTCTAATTTGAATGGTCATGCCAATTTAAAAGTCACAAGTAAATCGGGTGTTGTAGATGCGCCAGAAAGTGCTAGTAATTTTTATATTGATGCGCCAAAGGGTGATATAGCAAATTATGCGCGCGAAGGCGGTGATTTGGTTATCGAGTTTAAAGATGGTCAAAAGCTTGTTATTAAGAATTTTTTTGTAAATGGGTTAGACTTTAATAATTTACTATTGAGTGACGGTGGAACGCTTCTGCTAGTTGATTTTAGTAAGGCTTTGTCTGGTCAAGATGGTATTAATGATCCAGATGTTATCTATCATAATTTAAATGATGTTGATGCTACAAGCATATTGATTGGTTTGCTTGGTGCGGGCGGTATTGCTGCTGCGATAGCTTTTTCAAGTAGTTCTGATTATAACTATACGCCGCCTGTTGTTGATACGGCGCCGCCTAGTGTTCCATCTCTTGATAATGTTTATGATAAGGTTGAGTCTATTGTTGGTCCAATAGTTGCCGGAACCAGTACGAATGATCCTCGTCCGACTTTTTCCGGTACTGCAATGCCTGGAACTGTTATCAAATTTTATGATAATGGGCAGCTTATTGGTTCGACAGTGGCTGCAAGTGATGGTCATTGGAGCTGGGAGCCTGAGGTGGATCTTGCCGATGGTGCTCATTCAATTACTTATACGGCCTCTGACGGTGCTGGTAATGAAAGTGCACATAGCGATCCCTTCGTTTTTTCAGTGGATACTTTAGCGCCGTCAACGCCAACTACACCTTTGGTTATGGATAATACCGAACCGCATGTTGGTCCTATTCTACCTGGAAGTAGTACCAATGAAACTCAGCCAGAATTCTCAGGTACTGGTGAGCCTGGTTCAACTATTACCATTAAAGATGGCGATACAGTTATCGGGACGACAACGGTCGATACTGATGGCAATTGGTCAGTTAAGCCTGATGCACCTTTAACTGAAGGTAGTCATTCTGTTACAGTTACGGAAACCGATACGGCTGGTAATGCTAGCAGCCCAAGTGCGCCGATTGATTTTACCGTTGATACGACTGCGCCAGCAACACCATCTGCTCCAACTGCAACCGATAATACCGAGCCATATGTTGGTCCAATTTTGCCTGGCAGCAGCACCAATGAAACTCAGCCAGAATTCTCAGGTACTGGTGAGCCTGGCTCAACTATTACCATTAAAGATGGCGATACTGTTATTGGGACGACAACGGTCGGTACTGATGGCAATTGGTCAGTTAAGCCTGATGCTGCGCTTCCTGAAGGTAATCATTCGATTACGGTTACTGAAACTGATACGGCTGGTAATGCTAGTAGCCCAAGCGCGCCGATTGATTTTACTGTTGATACAACGCCACCAGCAATGCCATCTGCTCCAACTGCAACCGATAATACCGAGCCTGTTGTTGGGCCTATCGCACCTGGCAGCAGCACCAATGAAACTCAGCCAGAATTCTCAGGTACAGGTGAGCCAGGTTCAACTATTACCATTAAAGATGGTGATACTGTTATTGGAACGACAACGGTTGGAACCGATGGTAATTGGTCAGTTAAGCCTGATGCACCTTTAACTGAAGGTAGTCATTCTGTTACAGTTACTGAAACTGATACGGCTGGTAATGCTAGCAGCCCAAGCGCGCCGATTGATTTTACTGTTGATACAACGCCACCAGCAACACCATCTGCTCCAAGTGTTACTGATAATCAAGAGCCTGTGACCGGCCCTGTTACCGCTGGTAGCAGCACAAATGATACTCAGCCAGAATTCTCAGGTACAGGTGAGCCAGGTTCAACTATTACCATTAAAGATGGTGATACTGTTATTGGAACGACAACGGTTGGAACCGATGGTAATTGGTCAGTTAAGCCTGATGCACCTTTAACTGAAGGTAGTCATTCTGTTACAGTTACTGAAACTGATACGGCTGGTAATGCTAGCAGCCCAAGCGCGCCGATTGATTTTACTGTTGATACAACGCCACCAGCAACACCATCTGCTCCAAGTGTTACTGATAATCAAGAGCCTGTGACCGGCCCTGTTACCGCTGGTAGCAGCACAAATGATACTCAGCCAGAATTCTCAGGTACTGGCGAGCCAGGTTCTACCATTACCATTAAAGATGGTGATACGGTTATTGGAACGACAACGGTTGGAACCGATGGTAATTGGTCAGTTAAGCCTGATGCGCCTTTAACTGAAGGTAGTCATTCTGTTACGGTTACTGAAACTGATACGGCTGGTAATGCTAGCAGCCCAAGCGCGCCCATTGATTTTACTGTTGATACAACGCCACCAGCAACACCATCAACACCAACTGCGACCGATAATACGGAGCCAGTCATTGGTGCGATTACTGCTGGTAGTAGCACCAATGAAACGAAACCTGAGTTTAAAGGGACAGGCGAGCCAGGTTCAACCATCACAATTAAAGATGGTGATACGGTCATTGGCACAACTACTGCTGATAGCGATGGTAAGTGGACGTTAAAACCTGAAAATCCCCTAAGCGATGGCAATCATTCAATTACAGTAACTGCAACTGACGCTGCCGGTAATACAAGTACCCCAAGCGGCTCACTTGATTTTAATGTCGATACAGTTATTCCAAATCCAATTGATACATCTAAGATGGATTTGGTTGATGATTTTGGTCCTGTTCAAGGAACGATCAATCGTGGTGATCCAACGGATGATCGCACGCCAACCTATAGTGGTGCTGCAGGTTCTGTTGATGCCAATGATGCATCAAGCATTAATATCTATAATAAGGATGCAAGCGGCGTTGTTAAGCTTATTGGTTCAACCAGTGTTAATGCTGATGGTTCTTGGAGCTTTGATCCAAATCCACCATTAACGCCTGGTGATTATATCTTCTCCGCCCGTCCTGTTGATAAGGCCGGCAATGAAGGTCCAGCAACAACGGATTGGAACTTCACGCTTGTTGGTGATGCACCAGCTGATCCTGCCATTACCAGCGTTAGCGATAATGAAGGTTCGGTCCAAGGAGCTCTTCAAAAGAACGGCGTTACCGATGATACAACACCTGTTGTTAAAGGTACCGGTGAAGCTGGCTCAACCATTACCATTCATGTTGAAGGTCCAGATGGCGTAAGCTTTGTTGGCGGTACAACCACTGTAAATGCCAATGGTAGCTGGACTATTGAGATTACTCCTGCCTTTAGTAAGGGTGATGGTACTTATACGATTAAGGCACAGGCCAATGACTCTGCTGGTCAATTAAGTAATATGACCGGTGGCTTCCCAGTTGTTCTTGATACGACTGCGCCTGCAACACCTAGCCAACCAACCATTACTGATAATGTTGGTGATGTTACTGGTGCGTTATCTGCCAATGATACTACTGATGACAAACAGCCTGTTCTTTCTGGTAATGCTTGGTAGTTCAGAAGCGGTGGCACAGTAACCATTAAAGATGGTGATACCGTTCTTGTACAACCAGCGTTGGCGCCGATGGCTCATGGAGCTTTACACCGCCAGCACCAGGTCTTAGCGATGGTAGCCATTCAATTACGGTAACAGTTACCGATAAGGCTGGTAATGAAAGTGCTGCAAGTCCTGCCTTTAATATTACCGTTGATACCAGCAATGTTGTTGTGAGCTTTAGCCACTTTGAAGATAATGTTGGCACAATCCAAGGCAATGTTAAGAGTGGTGGTATCTCAGATGACCGCACACCTGTTATGGTTGGTAGCGCAAGCGCCAATGCAACCGTTACGGTTAGCTATGTTAATGCAGCAGTACGAAGGTTGTTGTTGGTACAACAACTGCCGATAGCACGGGTGCATGGAGCTTGACGCCATCAGTTGATTTGGCGGATGGTAAATATAGCTTTAGTGCTGAAGCCGTAAATGCTGCTGGTGTTAAGGCACAGTAAGCTTCACACTTGAGATTGATGCAACCGCACCATCAGCTCCAGTTATCAATGAAGTTCTCGATGATGTTGGCTTTATTCAAGGCCAATTACGTCTGGTTCATCAACCGATGATACAACACCAACCTTTAGTGTACAGGTGAAGTTGGTTCAACCATCACTATCAAGGATAAGGATGGTACAGTTGTTGGTACAACCACCGTTGATAGTGATGGCAAATGGTCGGTTACAACTGATGAGCTTGCTGAAGGCACACATAATCTTACCGTTACATCAACCGATGCGGCTGGTAATGTTAGTGATGGTGCGCAGTTTGATGTTATTGTTGATACAACAGGTCCATCAGCAACCGCTGCCCTTCATCGATCAGTGATGATACAGGTTTTGATACAGCCGACTTTATTACCAATGATACAACCTTGATCTATACAATTAAGGTAACTGGTACATTGGAAACGGGTGACACTGTTTGGATGCGCATCAAACCAGAGGGCGGCACAGCTGGCCAATGGATCCAAGCTACTAAAAATGCTGATGGCACTTATAGTGTTAATCATAATGATGCAGACCACGCCTTAACTGATGGTCGTTATACAATTGAGACCGTTGTCCGTGATGCAGCAGGTAACCCATCACTCCATCAACTCAAAATATCGAAATCGATACTCAAGGCCCAACTGGTGGCACGGTTACGATTAGCGGCTATTTTGTGATGTTGGTGCAATTACTGGTGATATAACCACATCTGGCACATCAACCGACGATACAACCCACTATGAAGGGTACTGTACCGGTCTTCAAGATGGTGATCGGTCGTCATCAAGGTAACTGGCTCTGATGGTGTTGCCAAGGTTCTTGGTACAGCCACAGTTACTGGTGGCACTTGGAGCTATCAGGTAACTGATGCACAAGCTCTTAGTGAGGGTGATTATAAGTTTGAAGCTATTGTCACCGATAAGGCTGGTAATGAAGGTTCCAAATCTGGTCTCTTTGATCTTAATGTTGATACGACTGCACCGGCAGCGATTGATACATCTAAGATGGATTTGGTTGATGATTTGGTCCTGTTCAAGGAACGATCAATCGTGGTGATCCAACGGATGATCGCACGCCAACCTATAGTGGTGCTGCAGGTTCTGTTGATGCTAATGATGCATCAAGCATTAATATCTATAATAAGGATGCAAGTGGCGTTGTTAAGCTTATTGGCTCAACCAGTGTTAATGCTGATGGTTCTTGGAGCTTTGATCCAAATCCACCATTAACGCCTGGTGATTATATCTTCTCCGCCCGTCCTGTTGATAAGGCTGGCAATGAAGGTCCAGCGACAACGGATTGGAACTTCACGCTTGTTGGTGATGCACCAGCTGATCCTGCCATTACCAGCGTTAGCGATAATGAAGGTTCGGTCCAAGGAGCCCTTCAAAAGAACGGCGTTACCGATGATACAACACCTGTTGTTAAAGGTACCGGTGAAGCTGGCTCAACCATTACCATTCATGTTGAAGGTCCAGATGGCGTAAGCTTTGTTGGTGGTACAACTACTGTAAATGCCAATGGTAGCTGGACTATTGAGATTACTCCTGCCTTTAGTAAGGGTGATGGTACTTATACGATCAAGGCACAGGCCAATGACTCGGCTGGTCAATTAAGTAATATGACCGGTGGCTTCCCAGTTGTTCTTGATACGACTGCGCCTGCAACACCTAGCCAACCAACCATTACTGATAATGTTGGTGATGTTACTGGTGCGTTATCTGCCAATGATACTACTGACGACAAACAGCCTGTTCTTTCTGGTAATGCCGGTAGTTCAGAAGCCGGTGGCACAGTAACCATTAAAGATGGTGATACCGTTCTTGGTACAACCAGCGTTGGCGCCGATGGCTCATGGAGCTTTACACCGCCAGCACCAGGTCTTAGCGATGGTAGCCATTCAATTACGGTAACAGTTACCGATAAGGCTGGTAATGAAAGTGCTGCAAGTCCTGCCTTTAATATTACCGTTGATACCAGCAATGTTGTTGTGAGCTTTAGCCACTTTGAAGATAATGTTGGCACAATCCAAGGCAATGTTAAGAGTGGTGGTATCTCAGATGACCGCACACCTGTTATGGTTGGTAGCGCAAGCGCCAATGCAACAGTTACGGTTAGCTATGTTAATGCAGCAGGTACGAAGGTTGTTGTTGGTACAACAACTGCCGATAGCACGGGTGCATGGAGCTTGACGCCATCAGTTGATTTGGCGGATGGTAAATATAGCTTTAGTGCTGAAGCCGTAAATGCTGCTGGTGTTAAAGGCACAGTAAGCTTCACACTTGAGATTGATGCAACCGCACCATCAGCTCCAGTTATCAATGAAGTTCTCGATGATGTTGGCTTTATTCAAGGGCCAATTACGTCTGGTTCATCAACCGATGATACAACACCAACCTTTAGTGGTACAGGTGAAGTTGGTTCAACCATCACTATCAAGGATAAGGATGGTACAGTTGTTGGTACAACCACCGTTGATAGTGATGGCAAATGGTCGGTTACAACTGATGAGCTTGCTGAAGGCACACATAATCTTACCGTTACATCAACCGATGCGGCTGGTAATGTTAGTGATGGTGCGCAGTTTGATGTTATTGTTGATACAACAGGTCCATCAGCAACCGCTGCCCTTCAATCGATCAGTGATGATACAGGTTTTGATACAGCCGACTTTATTACCAATGATACAACCTTGATCTATACAATTAAGGTAACTGGTACATTGGAAACGGGTGACACTGTTTGGATGCGCATCAAACCAGAGGGCGGCACAGCTGGCCAATGGATCCAAGCTACTAAAAATGCTGATGGCACTTATAGTGTTAATCATAATGATGCAGACCACGCCTTAACTGATGGTCGTTATACAATTGAGACCGTTGTCCGTGATGCAGCAGGTAACCCATCAACTCCATCAACTCAAAATATCGAAATCGATACTCAAGGCCCAACTGGTGGCACGGTTACGATTAGCGGCTATTTTGATGATGTTGGTGCAATTACTGGTGATATAACCACATCTGGCACATCAACCGACGATACAACCCCACTATTGAAGGGTACTGTAACCGGTCTTCAAGATGGTGATCGGGTCGTCATCAAGGTAACTGGCTCTGATGGTGTTGCCAAGGTTCTTGGTACAGCCACAGTTACTGGTGGCACTTGGAGCTATCAGGTAACTGATGCACAAGCTCTTAGTGAGGGTGATTATAAGTTTGAAGCTATTGTCACCGATAAGGCTGGCAATGAAGGTTCCAAATCTGGTCTCTTTGATCTTAATGTTGATACGACTGCACCAGCAGCGATTGATACATCTAAGATGGATTTGGTTGATGATTTTGGTCCTGTTCAAGGAACGATCAATCGTGGTGATCCAACGGATGATCGCACGCCAACCTATAGTGGTGCTGCAGGTTCTGTTGATGCCAATGATGCATCAAGCATTAATATCTATAATAAGGATGCAAGCGGCGTTGTTAAGCTTATTGGTTCAACCAGTGTTAATGCTGATGGTTCTTGGAGCTTTGATCCAAATCCACCATTAACGCCTGGTGATTATATCTTCTCCGCCCGTCCTGTTGATAAGGCCGGCAATGAAGGTCCAGCAACAACGGATTGGAACTTCACGCTTGTTGGTGATGCACCAGCTGATCCTGCCATTACCAGCGTTAGCGATAATGAAGGTTCGGTCCAAGGAGCTCTTCAAAAGAACGGCGTTACCGATGATACAACACCTGTTGTTAAAGGTACCGGTGAAGCTGGCTCAACCATTACCATTCATGTTGAAGGTCCAGATGGCGTAAGCTTTGTTGGCGGTACAACCACTGTAAATGCCAATGGTAGCTGGACTATTGAGATTACTCCTGCCTTTAGTAAGGGTGATGGTACTTATACGATTAAGGCACAGGCCAATGACTCTGCTGGTCAATTAAGTAATATGACCGGTGGCTTCCCAGTTGTTCTTGATACGACTGCGCCTGCAACACCTAGCCAACCAACCATTACTGATAATGTTGGTGATGTTACTGGTGCGTTATCTGCCAATGATACTACTGATGACAAACAGCCTGTTCTTTCTGGTAATGCTGGTAGTTCAGAAGCTGGTGGCACAGTAACCATTAAAGATGGTGATACCGTTCTTGGTACAACCAGCGTTGGCGCCGATGGCTCATGGAGCTTTACACCGCCAGCACCAGGTCTTAGCGATGGTAGCCATTCAATTACGGTAACAGTTACCGATAAGGCTGGTAATGAAAGTGCTGCAAGTCCTGCCTTTAATATTACCGTTGATACCAGCAATGTTGTTGTGAGCTTTAGCCACTTTGAAGATAATGTTGGCACAATCCAAGGCAATGTTAAGAGTGGTGGTATCTCAGATGACCGCACACCTGTTATGGTTGGTAGCGCAAGCGCCAATGCAACCGTTACGGTTAGCTATGTTAATGCAGCAGGTACGAAGGTTGTTGTTGGTACAACAACTGCCGATAGCACGGGTGCATGGAGCTTGACGCCATCAGTTGATTTGGCGGATGGTAAATATAGCTTTAGTGCTGAAGCCGTAAATGCTGCTGGTGTTAAAGGCACAGTAAGCTTCACACTTGAGATTGATGCAACCGCACCATCAGCTCCAGTTATCAATGAAGTTCTCGATGATGTTGGCTTTATTCAAGGGCCAATTACGTCTGGTTCATCAACCGATGATACAACACCAACCTTTAGTGGTACAGGTGAAGTTGGTTCAACCATCACTATCAAGGATAAGGATGGTACAGTTGTTGGTACAACCACCGTTGATAGTGATGGCAAATGGTCGGTTACAACTGATGAGCTTGCTGAAGGCACACATAATCTTACCGTTACATCAACCGATGCGGCTGGTAATGTTAGTGATGGTGCGCAGTTTGATGTTATTGTTGATACAACAGGTCCATCAGCAACCGCTGCCCTTCAATCGATCAGTGATGATACAGGTTTGATACAGCCGACTTTATTACCAATGATACAACCTTGATCTATACAATTAAGGTAACTGGTACATTGGAAACGGGTGACACTGTTTGGATGCGCATCAAACCAGAGGGCGGCACAGCTGGCCAATGGATCCAAGCTACTAAAAATGCTGATGGCACTTATAGTGTTAATCATAATGATGCAGACCACGCCTTAACTGATGGTCGTTATACAATTGAGACCGTTGTCCGTGATGCAGCAGGTAACCCATCAACTCCATCAACTCAAAATATCGAAATCGATACTCAAGGCCCAACTGGTGGCACGGTTACGATTAGCGGCTATTTTGATGATGTTGGTGCAATTACTGGTGATATAACCACATCTGGCACATCAACCGACGATACAACCCCACTATTGAAGGGTACTGTAACCGGTCTTCAAGATGGTGATCGGGTCGTCATCAAGGTAACTGGCTCTGATGGTGTTGCCAAGGTTCTTGGTACAGCCACAGTTACTGGTGGCACTTGGAGCTATCAGGTAACTGATGCACAAGCTCTTAGTGAGGGTGATTATAAGTTTGAAGCTATTGTCACCGATAAGGCTGGTAATGAAGGTTCCAAATCTGGTCTCTTTGATCTTAATGTTGATACGACTGCACCGGCAGCGATTGATACATCTAAGATGGATTTGGTTGATGATTTTGGTCCTGTTCAAGGAACGATCAATCGTGGTGATCCAACGGATGATCGCACGCCAACCTATAGTGGTGCTGCAGGTTCTGTTGATGCTAATGATGCATCAAGCATTAATATCTATAATAAGGATGCAAGTGGCGTTGTTAAGCTTATTGGCTCAACCAGTGTTAATGCTGATGGTTCTTGGAGCTTTGATCCAAATCCACCATTAACGCCTGGTGATTATATCTTCTCCGCCCGTCCTGTTGATAAGGCTGGCAATGAAGGTCCAGCGACAACGGATTGGAACTTCACGCTTGTTGGTGATGCACCAGCTGATCCTGCCATTACCAGCGTTAGCGATAATGAAGGTTCGGTCCAAGGAGCCCTTCAAAAGAACGGCGTTACCGATGATACAACACCTGTTGTTAAAGGTACCGGTGAAGCTGGCTCAACCATTACCATTCATGTTGAAGGTCCAGATGGCGTAAGCTTTGTTGGTGGTACAACTACTGTAAATGCCAATGGTAGCTGGACTATTGAGATTACTCCTGCCTTTAGTAAGGGTGATGGTACTTATACGATCAAGGCACAGGCCAATGACTCGGCTGGTCAATTAAGTAATATGACCGGTGGCTTCCCAGTTGTTCTTGATACGACTGCGCCTGCAACACCTAGCCAACCAACCATTACTGATAATGTTGGTGATGTTACTGGTGCGTTATCTGCCAATGATACTACTGACGACAAACAGCCTGTTCTTTCTGGTAATGCCGGTAGTTCAGAAGCCGGTGGCACAGTAACCATTAAAGATGGTGATACCGTTCTTGGTACGACCAGCGTTGGCGCCGATGGCTCATGGAGCTTTACACCGCCAGCACCAGGTCTTAGCGATGGTAGCCATTCAATTACAGTAACGGTTACCGATAAGGCTGGTAATGAAAGTGCTGCAAGTCCTGCCTTTAATATTACCGTTGATACTAGCAATGTTGTTGTGAGCTTTAGCCACTTTGAAGATAATGTTGGCACAATCCAAGGCAATGTTAAGAGTGGTGGTATCTCAGATGACCGCACACCTGTTATGGTTGGTAGCGCAAGCGCCAATGCAACAGTTACGGTTAGCTATGTTAATGCAGCAGGTACGAAGGTTGTTGTTGGTACAACAACTGCCGATAGCACGGGTGCATGGAGCTTGACGCCATCAGCTGATCTTAGCGATGGTAAATATAGCTTTAGTGCTGAAGCCGTAAATGCTGCTGGTGTTAAAGGCACAGTAAGCTTCACACTTGAGATTGATGCAACCGCACCATCAGCTCCAGTTATCAATGAAGTTCTCGATGATGTTGGCTTTATTCAAGGGCCAATTACGTCTGGTTCATCAACCGATGATACAACACCAACCTTTAGTGGTACAGGTGAAGTTGGTTCAACCATCACTATCAAGGATAAGGATGGTACAGTTGTTGGTACAACCACCGTTGATAGTGATGGCAAATGGTCGGTTACAGCTGATGAGCTTGCTGAAGGCACACATAATCTTACCGTTACATCAACCGATGCGGCTGGTAATGTTAGTGATGGTGCGCAGTTTGATGTTATTGTTGATACAACAGGTCCATCAGCAACCGCTGCCCTTCAATCGATCAGTGATGATACAGGTTTTGATACAGCCGACTTTATTACCAATGATACAACCTTGATCTATACAATTAAGGTAACTGGTACATTGGAAACGGGTGACACTGTTTGGATGCGCATCAAACCAGAGGGCGGCACAGCTGGCCAATGGATCCAAGCTACTAAAAATGCTGATGGCACTTATAGTGTTAATCATAATGATGCAGACCACGCCTTAACTGATGGTCGTTATACAATTGAGACCGTTGTCCGTGATGCGGCAGGTAACCCATCAACTCCATCAACTCAAGTGGTAACTATTGATACGTCTTTACCAATTACGGGCTATGAAGTTGCCATTACTGGTTTCTTCGACGATGTTGGCTTGATCCAAGGTGATATGACCACATCTGGTACATCAACCGATGATACAACCCCACTATTGAAGGGTACTATAACCGGTCTTCAAGATGGTGATCGGGTCGTCATCAAGGTAACATTGCCGGATGGTTCAAAAATTATTCTCGGTGTTGCGACTGTTACTGAGGGAACTTGGGAATATCAGGTAACCGATGCGCAAGCATTTACAACTGAGGGTCAATATAGTTTTGAAGCCGTCGTTACCAATATTGCAGGCAATGAGGGTAAAACCTCAACTGGCTTTGATCTTAATCTTGATTTAACCGCGCCAACCGCTACATCTTCAATCACCGGTATTACCGATGATACAGGCTTTAGCGATAGCGATTACATCACCAGTGATGATACACTCATCATTCATGGTAGCGTGTCTGAAACATTAAATGCGGGTGAAAAGGTTCAAATCCGTATTGATGGCGGTACTTGGGTTGATGCTGTTTATAACGCAACAGATAAAACTTGGAGTTATGACAATCAGGCCAATGCCTTGTCAGAAGGTGACCATAAGATTGAAAGCCGCGTTGTTGACGCAGCTGGTAACATCACTACAGGTGGCTCACAAACTGTAACTATTGATAAGACTGGTCCAGTTGAAGGTTATGAAGTTGCCATTTCTGGTTTCTTTGATGATGTTGGCTTGATCCAAGGTGATATGACCACATCTGGTACATCAACCGACGATACAACACCATTGTTGAAAGGTACTGTAACAGGTATTAAGACAGGTGATGAAGTTGTTATCAAGGTGACCGGTCCTGATGGCACAAAGATCATTCTTGGCAATGCAACTGTGACCAATGGAACTTGGCAATACCAAGTTACAGAAGCACAGAAATTTGTGACCGAAGGCAAGTACACTTTTGAAGCTGTTGTCACTGATAAGGCAGGCAATGAGGGTAAAACGTCAACTGGCTTTGATCTTAATCTTGATTTAACCGCGCCAACCGCTACATCTTCAATCACCGGTATTACCGATGATACGGGCTTTAGCGATAGCGATTATATCACCAGTGATGATACACTCATCATTCACGGTAGCGTATCTGAAACATTAAATGCGGGTGAAAAGGTTCAAATCCGTATTGATGGCGGTACTTGGGGTGATGCTGTTTATAATGCAACAGATAAAACTTGGAGCTATGACAATCAGGCCAATGCCTTGTCAGAAGGTGACCATACAATTGAAAGCCGCGTTGTTGATGCTGCTGGTAACATCACTACAGGTGGCTCACAAACTGTAACTATTGATAAGACTGGTCCAGTTGAAGGTTATGAAGTTGCCATTTCTGGTTTCTTTGATGATGTTGGCTTGATCCAAGGTGATATGACCACATCTGGTACATCAACTGATGATACAACACCATTGTTGAAAGGTACTGTAACAGGTATTAAGACAGGTGATGAAGTTGTTATCAAGGTGACCGGTCCTGATGGCACAAAGATCATTCTTGGCAATGCAACTGTGACCAATGGAACTTGGCAATACCAAGTTACAGAAGCACAGAAATTTGTGACCGAAGGCAAGTACACTTTTGAAGCTGTTGTCACTGATAAGGCAGGCAATGAGGGTAAAACGTCAACTGGCTTTGATCTTAATCTTGATTTAACCGCGCCAACCGCTACATCTTCAATCACCGGTATTACCGATGATACGGGCTTTAGCGATAGCGATTATATCACCAGTGATGATACACTCATCATTCACGGTAGCGTATCTGAAACATTAAATGCGGGTGAAAAGGTTCAAATCCGTATTGATGGCGGTACTTGGGGTGATGCTGTTTATAATGCAACAGATAAAACTTGGAGCTATGACAATCAGGCCAATGCCTTGTCAGAAGGTGACCATACAATTGAAAGCCGCGTTGTTGATGCTGCTGGTAACATCACTACAGGTGGCTCACAAACTGTAACTATTGATAAGACTGGTCCAGTTGAAGGTTATGAAGTTGCCATTTCTGGTTTCTTTGATGATGTTGGCTTGATCCAAGGTGATATGACCACATCTGGTACATCAACTGATGATACAACACCATTGTTGAAAGGTACTGTAACAGGTATTAAGACAGGTGATGAAGTTGTTATCAAGGTGACCGGTCCTGATGGCACAAAGATCATTCTTGGCAATGCAACTGTGACCAATGGAACTTGGCAATACCAAGTTACAGAAGCACAGAAATTTGTGACCGAAGGCAAGTACACTTTTGAAGCTGTTGTCACTGATAAGGCAGGCAATGAGGGTAAAACGTCAACTGGCTTTGATCTTAATCTTGATTTAACCGCGCCAACCGCTACATCTTCAATCACCGGTATTACCGATGATACGGGCTTTAGCGATAGCGATTATATCACCAGTGATGATACACTCATCATTCACGGTAGCGTATCTGAAACATTAAATGCGGGTGAAAAGGTTCAAATCCGTATTGATGGCGGTACTTGGGTTGATGCTGTTTATAATGCAACAGATAAAACTTGGAGCTATGACAATCAGGCCAATGCCTTGTCAGAAGGTGACCATAAGATTGAAAGCCGCGTTGTTGATGCTGCTGGTAACATCACTACTGGTGGCTCACAAACTGTAACTATTGATAAGACTGCACCAATTGACGGTGTTTCTGTTTCAATTACTGGCTTTACTGATGATGTTGGTTTGATCCAAGGCGAAGTGACGGCCAATAATAGCTATACCGATGATACCGAACCGTTGCTTAAAGGAACGATTGCTGGTGTTGCCGATGGCGAACGTGTTGTCATTAAAGTAACTGATGCAAATGGTGTAACAACTGTTTTAGGTGTGGCTGTCGTATCAGCTGGAACTTGGGAATATCAGGTAACTGCGGCACAAGCGTTCAAAGATGGCCAATATACTTTCCAAGCGGTTGTAACTGATACTGCTGGCAATGAAGGTGCGACCTCTAATCAATTTGGTATTATTTTCGATACAGCTGCTCCAACGGCATTGTCGAATATTACTTCTATCACTGAAGATACTGGTAATGGTACCAATGACTATGTTACCCGCGATGGTACCTTGATTATTAGTGCCAAGGTTACTGGTACATTATCAGATAATGAACGCGTGCAAATTTCGTTAGATAATGGCACAACTTGGCGCGATGCTACCTATGCGGCATCTACTGATAGTTGGACGCTGGATAATACAGATACCTTACTTGCTGATGGTACTTACACATTTAAAACCCGTGTTATAGACGCAGCAGGTAATTTGGGGACTGAAAGCAGCCAGCAAGTTGTCATTGATAATAAGGTTCCTGAAGCTACCACTAAAATTACCCATTTTAGCGATGATCAGGCACCACAAGTTTATGATACCTTACCATCAGGTAGCTATACAGATGATACGACACCAACCTTGCATGGTACTTTGACCAAAGAGCTTGATGAAGGTGCCGCAATTGCAATTTACCGCGGTAGCGTTTTTGTTGGTTATGCAACGGTGACAGGCACAACTTGGAGCTTTACGCAGCCAACAGCACTGTCAGATGGAACATTCTATACATACTATGCTGCAGTGCAAAGTCGATCTGGTGTGAATGGCTCACTATCAGATGCTTTTGAAATTGCCATTGATACAACCGATAGTAATATGGCGCCAAATGTTGGTATTGGTGGTGCTGATGCTACTTACTCCATGTCCTTGCGGCTTGGTAATAATGGTGGCTGGACAATGATGACCGATATGGCTGAATATTCAGCTGACGGTAATGATTTCCGTGATTTTGGTCAACCCAATCGGTTGGCATGGGGAAGTCTAGGCGATGCCGCTATTTCAAGTCAATACAAAACCGAAAAGCTTTTTAGTTCTTATACCTATGGCGATTACAATCGTGATGGTTATATGGATATGTTCCTGACTGATAGAACCTACGATGCTGGCATTACAGGTAATGGCACCGGAACGATGTTTGTCGGTGATAAAGATGGCAAGTACACAGCAACGCTTGTTCAAGTAAATTCGCTCACTCACTTTGGTAGTACGGTTAGTCTTGACATGGATGGCGATGGTTGGCTTGATGTGGTTTTGGGTGACTCGGGTAGTGATAGTTCTACATTCCTTCATAATAAAGGGCAAAAAGATCTTAATCTGGGTACACAGCAATGGGACACGTATGGTTTCCCCTCCAGTCCCTCAACTCTACCTACTGCATTAAAAAACCTTCGTACAGATCATGAATTATCTGCTGTTGACCTTAACAATGATGGTGCAGTTGATCTTGCTATGCATGCTCATTATGTATATTCAAATGAAGATTCTTATGATATGGTAACGCTTTTGAATAATGGTAAAACTTCTGCTACCGGTGATAATTGGAGTTTGGGCGATCATTTCACAAAAGTGTTCAACTCGAGTGGTTATAATTACAAGGGCGATAGTTTTGAACGCACCATTTCAATGACTTGGGCAGATCTCAATGGCGATGGCTATATGGATCTTTTTCTAGGTCAGGCTAAAAATGCCGGTGATACTACCATTGAATCAATGGGGTCTGATAGCGTTGTATATTATAATGATGGAACAGGACATTTAGGTGCACCACAGCGTTTACCTGATGGCATCATGGGTAAATCAACCCTTGCAATCGACTGGGATGGCGATGGCAAGATGGATATTGTGGTTGTACCTGAGGCGAAATATACTATTGGTACTTCGCTTTATTATCATAACGGCGGTACTAAACCCGATGGTCAAGTTGACTGGCAAAAGAATAATATCAAAGATATGGGGGTTGCTACGACCGGTAGTCTTACCGGTGGTGCAGTTATGCCAGCAGCTGATCTTGATCTAGCCAAAAATGGTGCAAGTGCTGCTGCTATGGATTATGATTGGGATGGTGATCAAGATTTGATCATATCACGTGCCAATACCACTGAAGCCTCTATTGTTATCACCAATCCGAATACGCCAGAATATGGCACTGCTATGCATTTGCGTATTTTACGTCCGGATGGGTCCAACACTTTCTATGGTAACACGGTAGAGCTATACAACTCCGCTGGGGTGCGCGTGTCAAGCCAAGTTCTCAATCCGCAATATGGTACGGGTTGGAATGATAGCTCGGCAATCGTTCACTTCTATGGTCTTGACCAGAATGAAACCTATACCGCAGTGATGCGCTTTAACAAAAATGGAGATTCGCAAGACTTTGGTGGCAAGGCAATTGTTGGCGATGGTAGTAATGTAGTTGAAAATGTAAATTCTAGCTGGACTAACCTTAAAGCAACTGAGCCTTATAATGGTTATGTATTGACAGCTGAAGCAGATGGAGCAGTTAACAATACAACTGATTATAGCTCCAGTGTTGGTATTGTTGGTACGGGTTACAATGATACCTTCTTTATTGGTGCAGGCACTCGCTTCTATAATGGCGGTGGCGGCTGGAACGTTGGTGACGGTGAGCGCACTTGGGACGTCAATAGTGGTTTGGATATTGCTGACTTTGCTGCTGTTGGTTCTCAAGGCATTACAGTAAGCCTTGCCGATACCATAGCATATCAAAAAGTCGCAGATGGCTTTTCTACCCGTCTTTTCAATATTGAAGCTATCTATGGTACCAGCGGCAATGACACGATTACCGATGGTAATGGCAACAATGTTCTTAATGGGCGTGGTGGTAATGATACCTTCACATTGACTGGCACTGGTCATACAACCTTGCTTTATGAAAACATTGATAATGCTGATGCAACCGCTGGCAATGGTCAGGATGTTGTCAACCAGTTCACGCTTGGCAATTATGTAACCAATGCCAATGCTGATCGTATTGATCTTGCTGATATTTTGATTGGCTATGTTCGCGATGCTGATGGCCCAGCCCATTTTGACGCAAATGGCACTGCCAAAATCGATGTTGGTGACAATATTGGTGATTATCTTCGTGTGGTACAAGATGGTGGCAATGCTGTTCTGTACGTTGATCGTGACGGCACGGGTGGTACATTCCAATCAACGGCATTGTTGACACTCAACAATACAACTACTGATCTTGCAACCTTGCTTGCCAATGGTCAGATTGTTGTCTAACCAAACCAATAGGGTCGGGGTATCTGCTCCGACCTTTTTATTTTTTAATCGCAAATATATTAAGGGTTTTGCCTTTTTTATGTTTGCGATTATTTTTTATTAAAGACCATTTGCAAAAAATGATCTTGCCCTAGCTATAATGGTTGCATGCCTAATCATTATTCGCATTCTATTTGATCTATCATTTATTGGTTGTTTAAAGGTGTACTGTTTAAGAACTCGCGATGCGGCACCTAAAGGCAGGCCATTGTTTTTAATTATTCAAATTTTCGATAAATTTTGAGGAAAGGCCAATATTGTGTTGGACTTGCGTTCTATCAAAAAAGTAGCGGTTATTGGTGGTGATATTGCTGCATGGCTTGCCGCTTTAACATTTCGCCGGCAATTTGGGCCTTTGGTTGAGATCACCGTTTTTGACGACGAAACACAACCAATTGCAGATATGTGCGAGGGAGGTTTGGTCAACCTTTTATCCACATTGCAGCGAAACCAAATTCAGATGGATGAGTTTTACAGCACAGTTGATGCCACTTTTAAAATTGGCACGAAATTTGAAAATTGGCGTTCAAATGGTGAAAATGAAGCATATTATCATTTACTCCCTAAAAAAGATGCCAATGTACCGGAATTGACGCTAGAAGCTTTTGGAACTAATCCTTTATTGATTTCGCGCATTGCAAGCTTGCAAAATCTGCACGATTTTTTCCCAGGATTTAAATTAATTCAACAAAATGCTTCACAATATGATGCCGCTGCTGAGTTGCAAACTGCCAATACTGGATTGGCGCTTTCCTTTCATTTCGATCGTTATAAATTTAAAAATTTTTTAAAAAGCAAAGCGCTCAACAGAAATATTAAACAAAGCGCGATTGAAGTTCGCCAATTATTATTGTCAGAAAACGGCAATGTCGCAGCGATTAAAATCGATGAAGCTATTTTGCCAACTGATTTCGTCATTGATGCATCTGGCGTAAAAAGGTTAGGTATTGGCGCGACCTATGGCCAAAATTGGCGCTCCTTTAGCGACCAGTTGATCAATGATAAAGCTGTGACCTTTTCCCTTCAGCAAAAAAGTAAAAATCCGCAATTCTTTACAACTGCTCGCGCAATGAAATCGGGTTGGATTTGGCAATCGCCGTTAAGACAGTACGTTGGTGCCGGCTATGTTTTTTCAAGCCGCCATAGCAGTGCAGACCATGCAGCCGATGAAATAGAAGCTTTATTTGGCAATTCCGTTACATTCGAAGGTGTTTTAAATTTTAATCAAGGTAATTTTGAACGCATATGGTGCAATAATCTTATTGCTCTTGGGGCTGCTGCAGGCTTTGTCGAGCCTTTAGAGGCGGCTTCCATTGGTCAAAGCTTAGAAACTTTGCGCAATATTGAGCGCATCATTAATAATTGCCGCGGCGTTATTGGCCAAAATATTATCGATGGATTTAATATTGCTAATAATCAAAGTTGGAATGAAATTTGCGATTTTTTACGCCTACATTATGATACACCGCGCGATGATACAGCCTATTGGCGTGATGTCCAATATTTGCCACGCTCACCGCAATATCAAGAATTTTCGGCTTGTTGTGCGCAGCGTGTCCCACGGGTGATTGATATTGAAGCTTATACAAGCAATAGCTGGTTGCCGATTTTCCATATTATCAATTGGTTGCTGGTAGCGGCGCCTCTTGGGATTATCAATCCCCATGCTGCCCGTGCAGAATTGGAAACCTTGCCTGAAGATTTTATCAAGCAACATATCCAACCTTATCTTAGCCGTTTGCAAAATGGTAAAAATAATTGACATTCAGCGAAGTGATTTCAAAATTAACAAAAATTTTTTACGAGTTTTTAGCCATTTTGTTAAAAATAGTTTAAGGTTGCCGGACAAAATTGGTGTAATGCATCAAGGTAAATATCTTTTGAGGTTGCAATATGGCAGAAAAAGACGAAGAACGCGTTGGTTGGTTTAAATATTGCTGGCAAATACTTTTTAATGCCATTGGGCATTATTTTACTGAACAGGGTTCTGCTTTCGCTAGTTATGTCGCACTTTCAAGCCTCATGGCGTTTTTTCCCTTTTTGATTTTTGCCACCGCTTTGGCGAGCTTTTTGGGTGCGCAAGCCTATGCAGCGACGAGCGTTACCTATATTTTGGAAATGATGCCTGATGCGTTGAAACAGCCAATTGGCAAGGAAATTACCAATGTTTTAACGGTTCAGCGCGGCGGATTATTGACCCTTTCGGCGATCGGTGCGGCCTATTTTGCCTCTAATGGCGTCGAAGCTTTACGCACAGCGCTTGATCGTGCTTACCGTGTAAAAGATAATCGTACCATTATATTTTGCCGCTTACAAAGTCTTGTCTTTGTGATTATCGGCACGATAGGGCTTATGGCTATCAGCTTTTTGCTGGTTCTTGCACCTCTCGTAATCGCCATTGCACAACGCGAAGTACCAGCACTTGCGCCTTATGTCGGTACAATCCGCTTTTGGCGATATTTCATTGCTATTATCATTCTATTGGTGACCTTAGTTACCGCCCATAAATGGCTACCTGCTGGAAAACGCAAATTGTTGGATATTTTGCCGGGTATTGCCTTTACTATTATTACATGGTTGGTAGCATCGATGCTTTTTGCGCAATATCTTGCAACCTTTGCTAATTATGTTTCAACCTATGCAGGTCTTGCCTCGATCATGGTGGCAATTATTTTCCTCTATATCATCGCCTCTATTTCTATTCTTGGCGCCGAGATTAATGCTGCCATCATGTTTTATCGCAACCGCCCTCAGCAACCAGGACAGGTGATAAAGGCAACCCATATGGCAAATGCCAATAATGCTGAGGGAATTTAATCTTTAACGTTCATTTATAAATTTCACGCTCCAAAATATTAATTGATTTGGAATAACTTTTATTTTGGTATTCAAGTGGATATGTTGTAGATTTAATACGACTTTTACAAGTAACGTGTTGATATTCAAATTTATCTAAGATGTATCCACTGATTAACTTAAATTTGGGTAATGCTCTTAGTTTAAATTCATCGTTTAAATAATCTTTTTTAATTGTAAGATAGCAGATATCATTTTGTTGTTCATTATTTAAAATATATTTTTCATAATGTTCATTCATGAACCCAAATTCTACTTCATACTCATATAAAAAATCAGATTCTTTTCCGGTATTAACAAAATTGGCGATATATATTCTGTTAATATTTTCATTAAAATTAATTAACTTTTTATTCATTCTACTGTAATTTCGAAAAACCTTACTATCATATTTATAAGATTCATAACTAATATGAGTAATATCCAATCCCATATCAGCAAATATTTCATTTGCTTGGTCGTTAATTATCTTGAATTGACTATCTTTGCGGATAGTGCCCCAAAATATATATGAATGAAATAGCATAATCATTAATCCTATAAGTGTAAATTAGGTATCGTTTTAACTCTACCTGAACCGAAAACTACCTTGCCACCTTCACAGCATGCTGTGATTTGACTACCTGCATTTTTCATTTTATTTACCAATTTCCTTGCGGCATCAGTTTTACTCGGAACTTCCCGCGTTGTCGCAAATATTATTCGTAATTTGTATTAACGTAAAAAATATGAAAACTTGAGACTATGCCTGCCTATTTTAGGGAGCCATAGATGCTAGCAAAATTAAAGAATAAATTATTTCATCGTGCAGGGAATGATTTTAAAGGTTGCCACTTTGATGCAATAATCATTCTTCAAGCTATCAATTGGTATTTGCGTTATTGTTAGAGCTAAAGATATTGAAGAGCTATTATTGGAGCGCGGTATCAATGTTGATCATAGTACAACCAACCGTTGGTTAAATACAAAATGATGATGGATTGATAGGCGCTGTTATTGTAGCGCCTTTTCAATTTCAGGCATCAAGGTTTTGGCTAAATTATCTGGCATGATTGGGCCAATATGCTTAAAAACTATTTTACCCTCGCGGTTTAAAATAAAAGTTTCAGGCGGGCCATAAACACCCCATTCAATAGCGGCGCGGCCGCGTGGGTCAAAGCCAATTATTTTAAACGGATTGCCAAAAGCGCCAAGAAACCGAGTGGCATTTTCTTGATTATCTTTAAAATTAACTCCAACAAGGTCAAAGCGAGAATCCTGGGCAAGGGTTAAAAGTTGTGGGTGCTCTTCGCGGCAGGGGGGGCACCATGAACCCCAAAAATTTACTAAGGTAACACGGCCCTTAAATTGTGCCGGGTCAAATATCTCGCTAGTTGGTTCGCGTAAAGCCAATATTGGCAATTGCGTTTGTGGTGCTTCTTGTCCTGCCAAAGCATTGGGCAATGAATTGGCGGTATCAGGATTGTTTGAAGTAATGCGGATAAGGGCGATGGTCGCAAAAAGCATAAAAGCAGCAAGCGGAATAAACAGAGCAAGGCGGCGCTTAGGGCGTTGATTATCACTCATGGTTGATCATCTTGTAGGCTTGCTGAAAGAGGCTTTTTGTTTTTTTGCCGCCTTGGGTCAACAGCTTCTAAGAGAGCTATTTTGCGACTTAAAATACGACCGCGCCAAATAATTGAGATTGTAAGGACGATAATGCCAAAAGCTGCTGCGCCATAGGCGGCAAGTATAAAGGCTAAATGGTTCATGCAGCTTCCCCTTTGATTGAGCGATTCTGGCGGGCTGCCTTTTTTTGTAAATTAATCAGGCGGCGATTTAAGACCTCATTGCGCATCGCCATAAGATGTAAGGTAGCAAATAGAAATGATAAAGCAAAGGCCATCACTAAAAGCGGCCAAAGCAGCGATGATTCAATTGCCGAGCCACCACTGCGTAAAAGCGAGGCCGGTTGATGAAGGGTATTCCACCAATCAACTGAAAATTTAATCAAGGGAATATTGATAAAGCCAACCAAGGTTAAAATGGCACTGGCGCGGGCAGATTTGCTAAAATCATCAAAAGCATGAGATAAAGCAATGATGCCAAGGTAAATCAAAAACAACACCAACACAGAGGTTAGCCTTGCATCCCATACCCACCATGCGCCCCAAGTTGGACGCCCCCAAATCGAACCGGTTAGCAGACAAAGGGCGGTAAATACCGCGCCAATCGGCGCGGCTGCAATGATGCTAACATCGGCTAAAGGATGTCGCCAAATAAGAGCGCCAAGCGCCGAAATGGTCATGACAGTATAGCAAAGCATGGAAAGCCAAGCAAAAGGCACATGGATAAACATGATTTTAACTGTTGAGCCTTGCTGATAGTCATCAGGAGCGGTGAAAACAAGGTATAATCCAATTACCAAGCCAATGATGCTTAGTATAGCAAACCAAGGTAAAAGCTTTTTTGAAAGCTCCATAAAATAGGTAGGGGTGCCAAGTTTTTGCCACCAGCTTTGCTTTGTCATGTCCATATGCTTACTTCAATTCTGTTTTATAGAATCATTTTAAGTGTTTAATAATATAACTGCAATGATAACTTGCCTATTCCGACAAATATTTAAGGGTAAATGTTGCAGCAATTGACCCAATGAGACAAAATATCAGGCTAAAAGCGCTAAGAAACATCAGCGGTGCCATTAAACTATCGGTTGGCGAAAAAATGCTATTAGCTGCACCAACACCAAAAATCATAATTGGCATGGTTAGTGGTAACACAATCACCGAAATAAGCATGCCTCCTCGCGGCAAGCTAACGCCGAGGGCAGCCCCGACTGCACCAATGAAGGTAATGGCTGGTGTGCCAAGAATAAGGGTTAAAACAACAATCAAGATCGAATAAGGTTCAAGATTAAGGAATAGGGCAAAAAGCGGTGCAACAATAATCAGCGGTAATACCGTGCCAATCCAATGGGCAATGGCTTTGCTAAAGACGATGAGCGCTAGGTTGGTAAAATCTTGCCCCATAATGATAAGGTCAAGACTACCATCTTGGGCGTCTGTCTGAAACATCCGCTCAAGGCTTAATAAAATTGATAAAAGCGCACCAACCCATACCATGCCAGCACCAATTTTTCGCAAGACCTCTGGATCAGGGCCAACTGCAAAAGGCACAATGGTTGTTACGGCCAAAAAAAACAGCAGTGAAATGATAATGCTATTACCTGCACCAAAGCTTAGTTTAATATCGCGCCAAAAAAGAGCTGTCATTTTATGGCCTCATCATTACCGGTAAACGGTTCAAGAACAAGATTATGGCCGGTATCTATGCCAAGGGGTAAATGGGTTGCCGCGATAATCATACCCTTATTATCGAGATGCTCTTGCATCAAAGCTGAAAATATATCACTCGCCGCACTATCAAGGCCGCTGGTCGGCTCATCAATAATCCATAAAACTCGATCATCAAGCAATAGCCGACAAATGGCAATACGTCGGCGTTGGCCGGTAGAAAGTACTCCAAAGGGAAGGTCGATCACATGGCGAAGATTAAGCCTATCAAGGGCATTTTCGATCAAACTCTGTATGGCTGATGCTGTGAGTGAAGGTTGGTAAAAACGCGCCCAAAATTTAAGGTTGGCAGCAACGCTTAAATGAGGCTTCATAGCATTTTTTTCCCCAAGATAATGGGCAAAAGGCGCCACTTCAAAATGAGAAACACCATCAAAAAATTTTATTGTCCCGCATAGAGGTGATAAAAGTCCGGCAATGATTCGCAATAGGGTGGATTTTCCTGCGCCATTCGCACCGGTTATAACCAGTAGTTGATTCTCTTCTAACAAAAAATTGACTGAAGAAAACAAGATTTCGCCGCCCCGCTCAATACAAAGATTTTCACCAATAAGCTGCATTCTATCCTCTGTCACCGGGCGTTTTTTGGTTGGAGTTTTAAAAAATTTGCCCAATTTAAACAATTAAAGACTTGGTTTAACGGTATTTTCCGAAAAAGGCTAGTTTTGCTCTTTTAAAATCACTTTAAAATACTTATTACAAACAATAGAGGTGGAGGAATTTTTATTGAGTCATTCGTTTTTGAATATTTAACTCTGGAACAGTTCCAAAAAAACCTCTATAAGAAGAACAGTCATGCCAGCGGTCGGCGTGGTTGACGATTTTGGGCCGATCTCCCAATCTAATTTTTAAAAACAATATTTTAAAAATCTTGGTTGAAAGGGGCGGACAGCGGAAATGACTGCACCCGCACCTCGCTTGTAGCCTTGACCTGCAGTGAGTTGGTTCGTTCTCTGGCCCGCAAGCATAAGGACGAACAGTCGTGTCGCAAGTTGATAGTTTTAAATGCCGCAAAACACTTGATGTTGATGGCAAAGAATATGTTTACTATAGTTTAATTGAAGCTGAAAAAAATGGTCTAGAAGGGGTTTCAAAACTGCCTTTTTCCATGAAAGTGCTTCTTGAAAATCTTTTGCGTTTTGAAGATGGTCGCTCGGTCAAGAAAGAGGACATCGAAAGCGTTGCCAAATGGCTTAATGATAAGGGCAGTGCAGGGGCAGAAATTGCCTATCGCCCAGCTCGTGTATTGATGCAGGATTTTACTGGTGTCCCTGCAGTGGTTGATCTTGCTGCCATGCGTGATGCGATGGTTAAGCTTGGCGATGATCCTGAATCTATTAATCCTTTAGTACCGGTTGATCTTGTGATCGACCACTCGGTTATTGTTGATGATTTCGGCAATCCACTCGCATTTAAACACAATGTGGACCTTGAATATGAGCGCAATGGCGAACGTTATCGCTTTTTGAAATGGGGTCAGCAAGCCTTTAAAAACTTCCGCGTTGTGCCGCCAGGTACGGGTATTTGCCATCAGGTTAATGTGGAATATCTTGCCCAATCAGTTTGGATCCGTGAAGATAGCGGCGAAACCGTTGCTTATCCTGATACTTGCGTTGGTACCGATTCCCACACCACCATGGTCAATGGTCTTGGTGTTCTTGGTTGGGGTGTTGGTGGTATTGAAGCTGAAGCAAGTATGCTTGGCCAGCCCGTCTCCATGCTGCTTCCAGAAGTTATTGGCTTCCGTCTTACCGGTAAAATCCGCGAAGGCATTACCGCAACCGATCTGGTTTTGACCGTAACCCAGATGTTGCGTAAAAAAGGCGTTGTGGGCAAATTTGTTGAATTTTTCGGCCCCGGCCTTGATCATTTGACCCTTGCTGACCGTGCGACCATTGCTAATATGGGTCCTGAATATGGCGCAACCTGTGGCTTCTTCCCAATTGATAGCGAGACCGTACGTTATCTTACCATGACGGGTCGTGACGAACATCGCATCAAGCTTGTTGAAGCCTATTCGCGTGCGCAAGGGCTATGGCGTGAAGCAGGCCAAGCCGATCCAATCTTTACCGATGTGGTTGAATTGGATATCAGCACCGTTGTTTCATCAATGGCTGGTCCTAAGCGTCCTGAAGGGCGTATGCCAATTGAAGATGTTGGTGCTAATTACGATATCGCGCTTGAAAATGAATATAAGAAAACAACAGGTCAACAGGATCGCTATCCAGTTGAAGGTGAAGATTTCGATCTTGGCCATGGTGATGTGGTGATTGCCGCAATCACTTCTTGCACCAATACATCAAATCCAAGCGTTTTGATTGCTGCAGGTCTTTTGGCTCGTAATGCAGTTGCCAAGGGGCTGAAAGCTAAGCCTTGGGTGAAAACCTCGCTTGCTCCAGGTAGCCAAGTGGTTGAAGCTTATTTAAAAAGTTCAGGCTTGCAAAAAGATCTTGATGCGCTTGGTTTCAACCTTGTTGGCTTTGGTTGCACCACCTGTATTGGTAATTCAGGACCATTGCCTGCGCCAGTTTCAAAAACCATCAATGATAAGGGGCTTATTGCGGCGGCCGTTCTTTCCGGTAATCGTAACTTTGAAGGCCGCGTATCACCTGATGTTCAGGCAAACTATCTTGCAAGCCCACCACTTGTTGTCGCTCACGCGCTTGCAGGTACCGTGCGCAAAGATTTAACCAAGGATCCAATTGGTACCGGTTCTGATGGGCAACCTGTTTATCTTAAAGATATTTGGCCATCATCAAAAGAGATCCAAGAATTTATTGAAGAAAATATTACACGTAAGCTATTTTCGGAAAAATATGCCGATGTGTTCAAGGGTGATATTAACTGGCAGCAAGTAAAAGTGCCAGAAGGTAAAACCTATGCTTGGGATGATAATTCAACCTATGTGCGTAATCCGCCTTATTTTGAAAATATGCCACGCGTACCAACCGCAGTAAAAGACATTGAAAAGGCACATATTCTTGGTCTTTTTGGCGACAAAATTACCACCGACCATATTTCACCTGCAGGCTCGATTAAGGCAGATTCGCCAGCTGGCCGTTATCTTATGGAACATGGTGTAAAGCCTGCAGATTTTAACCAATATGGTACCCGTCGTGGTAACCATGAAGTTATGATGCGCGGTACTTTTGCCAATATTCGTATTCGCAATTTCATGCTTGGTGAAAACGGGCGTGAAGGTGGTTACACTATTCATTACCCATCTAAGGAAGAAGAATCCATCTATGATGCAGCCATGCAATATAAGCATGATGGCGTTCCATTGGTGGTATTTGCCGGTATTGAATATGGTAATGGTTCATCACGCGACTGGGCAGCTAAGGGCACCAATCTTCTAGGTGTGCGTGCGGTTATTGCCCAATCATTTGAGCGTATCCACCGTTCCAACCTAGTTGGTATGGGTATTGTGCCTTTTGTTTTTGAAGAAGGTACGAGTTGGAAAACTCTTGGGCTAAATGGTGAAGAAACTGTCACTATTGAGGGGTTGAATGAAATCAAGCCACGCCAGATGACCAAGGCAACCATTACTTGCGGTGATGGCAGCATTAAGGAAGTACCACTTCTTTGCCGTGTTGATACGCTAGAAGAGCTTGATTACCTCCATAATGGCGGTATCTTGCAATATGTTCTGCGCAATTTGGCCAAGCAAAATAAATAACGGTGAAAATAGTCAGGCGGACTAAATGTCTGATGCTGTTGCACTGAATGAAGGCATGTATTGGAAACAATACATGCCTTTTTATTTTCTTATATTATATTGTTAGCTTAAGCTAAATTATTGAATTTATTTATTTTAATAAAATACTCTTCCCAGAGTTTTTTAATCTGCTATAAGGTTAGTATATAAAAATTATAGTGAGGTTTTTACAATATTGCTCTAATTGCTGACGGTAAAATCGTCCAATTGTTTTGGGCTAGGTTCAATATCAAATTACCTTCAATAATGCCTAATATTTGTAAGTTTATGAAAAATAATCTTCAATCACATTTTAACGAGTTGTCGAAGGTTTTATGGTTAAGATGGCTTTTGTAAAACGGCGAATAATCTTGGGGCTACCGCTTCTTGCATTTGCTGGTTTTAGTATCGTTAAATTTTTTTCTAAGAAGCCAACGGTCATAAAGACAATCCATTTACAACTATTGCAACCCTTTCGAGATTTTTTTAACAATAATAACATCGATCCCTTTGATGCATTGCATAATCATAATAATGAGCTGCATGATGATTCATGGCCGGGTTTTTTGTTTGGAAAAAATGACGTTAGCAGCGATTTTTTGGGTGTCTATGATATTTGGCTTTATAATAGTTCCCCTATTCAATTGCCGCTAAGTGCAACATTCATCATTAACATAGAGGCAGGATATATTACTGGCTATACCATTGATATTCCGATAAAGTCAGTAAGCCTAGCCAATGCTAATCTTATGGCTGACGATATCGCTCTAAAATTTCAAAAACAAGGCTACGCTAACACCTTTTTGGCAAGCCAAGCTGCAACACACCAAAATATTATTGATTCTGGATTTTATAAGTCGATTTGGCGCTATCCGATTAAAGGCAAAATATTTGATAGTTTTTTGAAGGTAACCATCACTATCAAGCAAGATAATAGGGCAAGGCAAGACGAAGCTCAAAGTAATATTGAGGTGAGCAATGCTGATAAGGCTGATAACTATTTTATTCGCCTCGGTTGCAGTCTTGAGAACGATGTTATGGATGAGTTGTTGTCGTTAAAAGATGCGAGGCGAATTGCCATAACAGGTGATAGGATGAAACCCATTTCCTTACAGGATTGGTATGATAATCCTAATTGGCGTCCGGTTGATTGGAAAGGTAATTTTGTTTAAACAAAAAACAAATAAGAAAAGAGTATAATATTTCCAATATACTCTTCTTATCACTGTAATGGAGAAGCTAATCCTTATAATCCAGCGTCAACTTCCTTGATAAGCTTATCAAGCATATCGCAAAATTTATTAATATCATCATTTTCAGACGTCCAATTTTCGCTAAGTTCTGCCATACGGGCATACCATTTTTGCGAATTTTCAGGATTGTCCGTGATAGCTTTATTTACCTTTTGGTTAAGCTCCATATTCTTTGCTCGTAATTCATCTTCAGTGCAATTTGCAAAAGCGAGTGTTGTCGACATTGCAAAGATGATAGAAAGAATAGTTCTTTTCATTATAAACCCCTCATGGATTGAATTTCAGTCATATATATTAAAATGCCCATCATGAAAATGGTGTATATTAAAGTAACAAGCAAAACTGGCTATTAGGCGATGAGTTAATAATGGCAATAATTGATTAGGGCAGGATATTTGATAGTTTTAACGGTGACTATCACTATCACGCGATAATAGAGGAAAATCAGGTAAAGCTCACAGTAATGATGAGATGGGTAATAGCGATGAAACAAAAAGCTATTTTGTTCGTCTTGGTTGTGGTCTTGAAAGTGATATGATGGATAAGTTGTTGGTGTTAAAGGATGCGCAACAAATAATCATCACAGATGATAGGGAAACCAATTTCCTTACAATAGCAGTGTTGTTATCCTAATTGGCGACCCCATAACTAAAATCGCAATTTTGTTTAAGGGTTCAAAACACAAAAAGCATATATTGAAAACAATATATGCTTTTCATAATGCGTCAGTATTTAAAATTAAAGTGCAGATTCGAGTTCTTTAATAAGATTATCCATCATATCGCATGCTGCATTAATGTCATTACCATTGCCTTTAGCTGCTTCAGCTTGCGCAACTTCGCTCATACGTGTTTGCCATTTTTGTGCACTGGAAGGATCTTTCATCATGACTTGCTGAAATTTGGTTGATAATTCAGTTGCTTTGGCAGTATATTCTTCTTGAGTGCAAGCAGCAAATGCAGCTGTGCTCGTTAAAGCAAAAACCAAACCAAGAATAATTTTTTTCATAATAAAACCTCTGTATTTTAGTGTTTTGTAATATAAAATTAATGCCTAGTATTTAAGCAAGTTGACTATATTTATTCAATATTAAAAGAAAAATCTAAAATTGATTTTTCTTGCTTTATTAACAGTATATTGGGGTAATTAATGATTATAATACGTAAAAATTATTGATTTTTCGCTTTGTTATTATCTTTTTTTAAACTACGCAATTGGCGCATGCGACATGAAAAGCCTACAACTGGTTGATTATATTCTATTATAGATTCTTTCGCTAAGCTTTCAGAATCTACGCTTGCTCATTATTTCTTAATCTATTGGAGCGACGCCATTATTGGTGTTTGATTATCCGTGTTTGTAATAGCTAACATCTTCTATCTTCAACGTGCAAGCTATCGCCGTAATTATGATGGTTACATAAATAATAAAAGTGATTGTAATTAAAATACTAAATTATATAACCACTTAAATATGTCGTAAAAAAATGCAATATATTGAATAGTTAAACCAATGAAGAGGATATAACTAATTATCAGTAAAATGCCAGAAAATGTAAATGTTATGGTTTTACCTATTTTTGTTTTTTTGAAACTATTATATTTTTCTTGAATAGGTTTCTTGTCTTTGGCCGGATTAACATCTATTTTCAAGGATTTTTTTACTATCTATTGTCATAAATCTACCCCCTTCAATAAAACGGCATTAGTTTTATTAAACGTATAATTGGTTGGTTTTATGAAAATATTGTGGCTTTTATTTATGCCGCCATTTCATTTAAATAAATGATTCTTGCTTCTTAAATGTTTGGCTTGGAATATTGAAAGCAGGGTTCAATATTCCAAGCCATTTTTAGCCTTAAGCGCGTAGACTACCGCCTGTGGATTTCACCACATTATCGATGATCTTTTTCGCTAAACTTTCAAAATCAGCGTCGGTTAATGTGCGCTCAACTGGTTGGATTGCCACTTCAATCGCTACTGATTTTTTATCTTCGCCAAGGCTTGCGCCTTCAAAAATATCAAAGACCTTGGCACCACTAATTAGCTTTTTATCGGCGCCAAGGGCGGCACGGATAATAACCGCGGCGGTGACATTCTTATCCACTACAAAAGCAAAGTCACGACTAACCGCTTGGAAAGGTGATAATTGTAAGGCAGGCTTGGTCTTTGTTGGTTTTTTACGTGGTTCTGGCACCGCATCAATAAATACTTCAAAACCACATAGGCTACCAGATACATCAAGGGTTTCTAGTGTTTCTGGATGAAATTCGCCAAAATAGCCAAGAATAACTTTTGGTCCCAATTTAATTGTACCGGAACGGCCAGGATGATACCAAGCTGGGCCGCCATTTTCAATTTGCACCTTGTCAGCCGTAAGACCGCAGGCATCAAGCACAGCTAAAGCATCGGCTTTTGCATCAAAAACATCAACATTCTTGGCATTGCCCGACCAAAAGCGGCCAGAGCCGTCAAGTTTCGCGCTACCACGGCGAATGCCACCTGCAACACGGCGCTGCTTGTCGGCTGTATCACCTTGATAGGTGCCAGAGACTTCAAAAAGTGCAAGATCATTAAAGCCACGATCAGCATTACGCTGCGCTGCCAATAATAGACCCGGCAAAAGCGATGGGCGCATATCCGACATATCGCTAGCAATTGGGTTTGCGAGCTTTAGCGCTTTATCGCCACCACCAAAAGCATTGGCTGCTTTTTCTGAAATAAAGGAATAAGTGACGGCTTCCATCATACCGCGAGCAGCAAGCGAGCGGCGGGCAAGGCGGGTGCGAATTTGTAGCGTTGTCAAAATTGCTTCACCAACGCCTGCTGGCATTGCGAGAGGTGTTGGCACAATTTTATCAATGCCATAAATACGCATCACTTCTTCAACTAAGTCAGCCTTACCATCAATATCAGGGCGCCAGCTTGGTACCGTTACATTAGCGCTCTCACCGTTGATGGCAACCTTAAAGCCAAGACTTTCCAAAATTTGTGCAGCTTGTTCTTTGCTTACATCAAGGCTAGTAAGACGCTTGATTTCGCTAAATGGCATAGTGACAACTTTTAGGTCTGCTGCTTGATAGCCAGTAGTTTTGAGCGTGCTTGGTGTACCGCCAACCATATCGGTTAGTAAATTGGTGGCAATTTTTAAGCCATCAACCATAAATTCAGGGTCAACACCGCGCTCAAAACGATAACGCGCATCGGTAACAATGCCAAGCTCACGGCCTGTCATCGCAATATTGCGGGGATCCCAAAGCGCTGATTCAATGATGATATTGGTAGTATTTTCATCTACACCGCTATCTTCGCCGCCCATAACACCGGCAATTGATTCAACTTGCGCGCTATCAGCAATGACACAAATCTTATTGTTAAGATCATAGGTCTTGCCATCAAGGGCAATAATGGTTTCACCATCTTTTGCGCGGCGAACCGTCAAATTACCCTTAACCTTATCGGCATCAAAAACATGTAATGGGCGACCAAGATCAAAAGTGATATAATTGGTCATATCGACTGCGGCATTGATTGACCGTAAACCAATGGCAGTAAGGCGCTTTTGCATCCATTGTGGACTTTGGGTGTTTTTAACATTCTTTACCATAACCCATGAAAAGCCTAGGCAAAGCGGTGTTTGATCTGCAAAATCAAGGCTAACATCAATCGATGGCTCAAAACTGCCTTGAATGTCTGGAACATTGAGCGGCTTTAAAGTGCCAAGCCCACTTGCCGCCAAATCACGGGCAATACCGCGAACGCCCGTGCAATCAGGACGGTTGGGGGTGATTGATACATCAATGATTGGATCATCAAGACCTGCATAGCTCGCAAAAGAGCTACCAATTGGTGCATCTTCTGGCAGATCAATAATGCCATTATGCTCGTTGGAAAGCAATAATTCGCGCTCAGAGCACATCATGCCAAAGCTTTCAACGCCGCGAATTTTGCCAACAGCAAGTGTTACATCAAGGCCGGGTACATAAGCACCGGGGCGACCAAAAACACCAATGAGGCCGGCGCGCGCATTGGGCGCACCGCAAACAACTTGCAAGGGTTTGCCATCACCAGTATCGACTGATAAAACCTGTAATTTATCGGCATCAGGATGTCTTTGTGCGCTAACAACCTTGGCAATAACAAAGGCATTAAAGGCTTCACGCGTATCAACATCTTCAACCTCAAGACCGATAGAGGTGAGACGCTCAGTAATTTCATTAAGGCTGGCTGTCGTATCAAGGTGTTCTTTAAGCCAAGATAGAGTAAATTTCATTTTTTTAACCTTTCGGTATGGCGCTTGGCGCCGCAATCACGCAATATGTAACAAGGCTTATTGACTAAGACCGCTTAGCAAGTTTGGAATATCAAGCGGGCGGAAACCATAATGGTTAAGCCAGCGAACATCCGCTTCAAAGAAAGCACGCAGATCCGGCATGCCATATTTAAGCATGGCGAGGCGATCAATGCCGATACCCCAAGCAAAGCCTTGATATTCGTCAGGATCTAAATTGCAGTTGCGTAAGACATTGGGGTTAACCATGCCGCAACCCAATACTTCCAACCAATCATTGCCTTCACCAAATTTAATCTCGCCGCCAGAGCGGTCACATTGGATATCAACTTCCATAGATGGCTCGGTGAATGGGAAGAAGGATGGGCGAAGACGCATTTTAACCGATGGTACTTCAAAAAACGCTTTAATAAATTCTTCAAAAACCCAAACCATATTGGCAATGGTGGAGGTTTTATCAATCACCAAGCCTTCAATCTGATGGAACATTGGTGAATGGGTGGCATCTGAATCCATGCGATAGGTTTTACCAGGGATAACAATGCGAATAGGCGGTTGTTGCACTTCCATGGTGTGAATTTGCACAGGGCTTGTATGGGTGCGCAATAATTTGCGGTTGCCTTGTTCATCAGGATGGAAGAAAAACGTATCATGCATTTCACGCGCAGGGTGACCTTCCGGAAAGTTTAGCGCGGTAAAATTATAATAATCGGTTTCGATATCTGGACCTTCAGCAATAGCAAAACCTAAATTTGCAAAAATTGCGGTAATTTCATCAATGACTTGCGAAATAGGGTGGATGCGGCCTTGTTCTGCAGGTGATGGACGCACCGGCAAGGTAACGTCAACAGTTTCACTGCGTAAACGCTCTGCAATAGCCGCTTTTTTAAGCACATCACGTTTATTGCTTAAAAGATCCGTAATACGGTTTTTAAGCCCGTTTAATATTGGCCCAACCTCTTTGCGCTCTTCAGCAGACATGGTACCAAGGCTTTTCATCTTTTCAGAAATAGCACCTTTTTTACCCAAAGCATCAATGCGGATTGTTTCTAATGCCTGTTCGTCATTGGCATTTTCAATCGCAGCGGTTAATTCTTTTTCAATTTGTTCAATATCACTCATGATTTTGCCTTAAGTCCCAAGTGCAGCATAAAAAATTCCATTGCATTTAACATATTTTGTCCATCAACACCAAGCCGTATATTTTTGGCCATTTTTAAAGGTAGGATGCAAAATTTAAAAAATAAAACCAGCTCTTTCAAGCTTTCCAAAGTTTCTAACGAAATTTTGCGCCGCCATGCACCAAATGCCGCATGGGGCGTTCGTTCCTGATCAACCGCTTGCGTGGCGATTTGAAAAAACAATAACCATGCATCGCGCGCTTGTGCTTGCGCAAGGCTCATCACGGTTTCTGGTTCTTCATCAAAATCAAAAAAGCCAATTTTAGCTTGGCCTAAAAACATATCGACCGGATGAGGTCTGCCGTGACAAAGACCTGCCGCATGAACATCGCCTAATGCAGCTGAGCATTGGATCAATAGGCTATCGTGAAGATGGGTGTTTAATTCGCGTAATTGCTTTAAACGAGTTTGAATATTTTCGCCAACGTCACCCATCATGATTGCACTACCATCGCTGCAAATAACTTCTGGTACATCAATATGGTGTTTCTGAAACAGAGCAATTTTGCGCAATTCGCGTTTTGCCATATCGGCGGGGCTTAAAATCGGCGAGGCGCGCAAAAAATGCGCTGGTAAAATCGGTGATAGCAACCCGTGTAATTTGCGCCCAAGACGGGGTCCGCCAACATCATGGCGTTTGATAAAAACCCGCTCATCACCACGCATGGCATAGCTTGTTCTTTTTCCAACACTTGCCGCTATGAGAACTTTGTCAGCCTCACTACATGCATAGGGATCGGAAAAAGAAAATTCTAACATGATAGCGCTTATTCGTGCCTTTATTTATGTCGAGGTATTGGGTGTAAATAATGGATAGCAATGCTTAACAAAATTTATGTTTGTTTCCACTATGCTTAAATTCCATTGAAAGCAAAAAAATAAATCGGCCCTTTTGTTGCATTATCAATGCGATAAGTCTAGCCTTTTGATAAAATTTATATTTTTGTGTTTAGCTTTTTTTGATTAAAAAGTTAAAAGAAAAGCCCGCAACCGGTTTTGCCAGTGCGGGCTTGATCTTCACTCAAGATCCTTTTAGAACCACTGGCTTATTGCACAGCAGCTTCAAAAGCATTTGGAGTTGTGTCTTTAAGATATTCCAAAGCCTTCTTTGCAGACTGAACAAGAGCAGAAAATGCTGCAGGTTCATGAATTGCAAGATCAGAAAGAACCTTACGGTCAACTTCAATACCAGCCTTGTTAAGACCGTCAATGAAGCGGCCATAGCTTAAACCTTCAGCGCGAACGGCAGCGTTAATACGCTGAATCCACAATGCGCGGAATGTACGCTTACGATTTTTACGGTCGCGATAAGCATATTGCTTTGAACGGTCAACAGCAGCCTTCGCAGTACGAATGGTGCTTTTGCGACGGCCATAAAAACCTGAAGCTTGCTTTAAAACTTTTTTGTGCTTGGCGTGAGACGTTACGCCGCGTTTTACACGTGCCATGTCATGATATCCTTGAAAAAACACTCAATAAGAGTGCGATAATTTCTTACAGTCCGTTAGGAAGATAAAAGTTTACAACCTTTTTGCCATCCGGCTCAGCAAGCACCATAGTGCCGCGTGCGTCACGAATGAATTTATTGGACCGTTTGATCATGCCATGACGCTTGCCAGCGGCAGCAGCCTTGACCTTGCCAGTTGCAGTAATTTTAAACCGCTTTTTGGCAGAAGATTTGGTCTTCATCTTGGGCATTTTGCTCTCCATATGTTAAAAATTAAAGGAAAAGGCTGACCAGAGCCAATTCCAAGCTACTCAAAAGTTACCACGGCATGCCCTGCCGGACAACTTGAACGCTTGCTCCATAGCCTATTGAGGGTAAAATAGCAAGTAAGTGTTCACGAAAAGAAGCGCTTTTCATGGTTTAATAGCCAATCTTTGCGCCATAAACCACCTGCATAGCCAGTTAAAGACCCATCTGAGCCAATAACGCGGTGGCATGGAATAATGATGGCTATCTGATTCTGGCCATTGGCTCTTGCCACTGCCCGCATAGCCGTTGGTCGTTCAATATCTTTGGCAAGAGCTGCGTAAGAGCAAGTCGTGCCGTTGGGTATTTCTTGCAAAGCCCGCCAAACATCGGCGGTAAATGGCGACCCATGAAGGGCTAGCGGCGTTTTAAACATACAGGATTGGCCGCTAAAATAAGCATCAAGTTCCGCACTCAACCGATCTAAAATATCGTTATTGGCAAACTCAATTGCTGACTTCGTCGATAATTGTAGTTTTTTAAGTTCGTTGGGTAGCCCCTTGCGGTCAAAAAACTCAAGCAAATGTAAAAATTGATTATCCGCTACTGCTAGCATTTGACCAATCGGCGTATCAATCCATTTTGCTTTGAGGAGGGTACGGTTTTTAAGTGCCTGTGGCGGCTCACCAATCAATCGAATAATCGCATTACGAAAGCCGCTTGATGATTCGTAGCCAGTTTCTAGTTGGGTATTAATGACTGAATCGCCGGCGCTTAATTGGGCGGCAGCTTTGCTTGCGCGCTTTAGCCTTGCAAGGTCAAGAAAGGTCATGCCAATGGTGCGCTTAAAAATCCGCCGCACCGTTGATAATTCATAGCCAAGTGCGCTGATATCTTCTTCACCCCAAATATGGTCGGGGTTGCTTTCAAGCCTTTGCATCAGGTCTAAATAGCATGGGTCTTTCTCAGAAAGGCTTTGTAAAGGTTTGCATTTCGTGCAGGGGCGAAAACCTTGCTCCAAACAACTTGCCGCATTGTCGGCAAAAAATACATTTTTTTGTAAGGGCTTGCGTGCCTTGCAAGAAAGGCGACAAAAAATACCGGTTGTTTTAACGCAAACAAATATATGCCCATCATAGGCATGGCTTGATGCGCAAAGGGCTTGATATAATTCATCATCATTATTTAAAAAAATTGTGCTCATAAAATCAATATAAAGTATTTTTTCAACGTTGTCCGCCGATTATCGGGCAAGCAATTTTTACAACTGCATTTATAGGCATAATTTTGCAATAAAATATTTAAAAACCCTCAACCTATGGGGAGCGAAGTTTATCCGTAATATACGGACGTCAAAACAATTTCACCGTTTGGAATATCGATGCCCAAAAGAAAAATTAAAATTGAGGCGTTGAGTTAATGGATAATATAGACGGTAACTCGCATTTTTTCCATTTTTAGCTTTAAATCTTCCTTAGCCACATCAGAATATAAAAAGCCGGAAAAAAAGCCATCATCAAGAAAATCTAACACACCATCAAGTTTTGCTTTATCACTCAACTTAAAGGAATTAATAAGAATTTTTAATGTTTTACCTTTTTCCGCGTGTTCGCTTATCCAATCTGAAAATACATCCTTCAAGCCATATGTGCCGAATTTTGATTGTCCACCTTCTGCAAAATAGGTAAATTTTTCACCATTTAGTAAAGCGATAAATGCATTAATGACTTCGGAGGTCGATCGGCATTTAATAAGATTTATTGCAATTTTAGCATTATCCTTGCCATATTCTTCGTCAACCTGGTGATATTGTAAATATTTGATTATAAACATGACACATCCGCACTTTAAAATGGATTGAATTGTTTTGGAAGGCATGTGTTAAAAATTAGGCTTGTTAAAAGCAATCGAACACCAAGGATAATTTCCATTAAGTAAAAATATATGCGAAAGAAACCTATTTTTCAAGAAATAAATATAATCTGTATTTTAGGTATTTGATTGCCCAAATAATACGATATTAATTTTCATTCTCAATGCAAGGTAGCGACATTTTAATATTGCTTTTCAAAATGTCGAAATCTTTAAATTCATTTGGGTCATTAAATAAGTTAACTTGCGCTAAGTAAATCAATTTCGATATATTGTGGTGATAGCTTTGGGCGGTTTGCAAGTTCAATATGGTCTATCACGTGCTACTCTAAAGAAAGCTGTAAAAGCTATAAGCGCATTTTTTCTTTTCCAAAATAGCTATCAACACAATTTACGGTAAATCTTGCCTATCTACCAAGCACTAAAGCCCAATAGCGATAGCTTGGTTTTTGCGGTGATACGGCGTAGGCAAGACCATAATGGCTAAATTCTGGATCAAGCATATTTTTGCGGTGGCCTTTGGAATTCATCCATGCTTTAAAAACTGTTGCAAGGTCAGGTTGGCCAGCCGCAACATTTTCAGCCGCTGCGCCTCTTATGCCAAATCTGCGCACCCGTGCGCCAAAATCATTGCCCCAACCAATCGAATGTCCCATTTTTTGCTTTTGTGCCATACGCTCTGCTTGGTCTTGGGCAGCTTTTTGCAATAATGGATCTGGGCTCATAGAGGATAGGCGATTTTCTTTGCGGATTGCATTGAAAAGCTGGGTAACCTCATCTTCTTTTTTAAATAATTTACCAAGCTGGGCGAAGCTTGTTTGCGGCAATAAAATGCTAGGTGCAAGCGCGATGCCTAGGGTTAAAAAATGGCGGCGGTGCAGCAAGGTTTTAGCATTGCTTTTTTGATCACTCATCATGAAATGCCTTTATTAGATAAGTTCAAGTAAATTAAGCTTCGATTTTAATGCGATATTGAATGAAATCGCTTTTTTGTGCCTTTTGATCATAAAGGGCTTGGGCCGCTTTATTACTTTCTTTGGTTGCCCAATAAAGTCGTTCGCCTCCATTATTTTGGGCAATACTATGGATAAAATCAATAAGCTTGCCGCCAATACCCAATTTCCGCGATTTTTCTGCGGTAAACAAATCTTCCATGTAAAAATAGGGTTTGCTTGTCCATGTTGAAGCATGAATGACAAAATGGGCAATACCGCTTAATTCATTATTGATAAAAGCACCAACTGCAAAGATGGGAAAATTATTGTCCATCATGCGTTGCCAAGCAATATCAAGCTCGATTGTATCAGGATCAGCATCATAAAAAATTATATATTGGCGAAATAATTCAAGCCATGCTTCGTGGTCTGCTTGTTGTAAATAACGAATATTAACGGCATTTTCCATCATTTTCCCCTATCAAAAATTTTAAATATTGCGCTGTTCAATGCGTAAGTTTGAGCCCTGATAAACCCCAACAATGCGCAATTCACTTGAAAAAAACTTTAACTCTTCAAGCGCTAAATGAACAAGGTGGCTTTCTGGGTGGCCTTCAATATCAATGTAAAATTGTGTTGCTTTAAATTGTCCTTCAAGCTGATAGCTTTCAAGCTTAGTAACATTAATACCGCAAGTGGCAAAACCACCCAATGCCTTATAAAGCGCGGCTGGTACGTTACGGACGCGAAAAACAATTGTTGTAACAATATTTTCGTCAGCTTCATCATATTGGGGGCGATGGGCATCGCGGGATAAAACCACAAAGCGTGTAACATTATCGGCTGAATCTTCAACATTTTCTTGCAAAATATCAAGGCCATAAAGTTCTGCCGCTAAAAATGGTGCAAGTGCTGCCATGCTGCGCTCTCCCTTTTCGGCAACCAGTTTGGCGGCACCGGCGGTGTCACCTGCAACCATCGGCTTCCAACCATTTTGCTTGATAATATTGCGGCATTGGCCAAGTGCATGAATATGGCTGTGTACGGTTTTAATTTCTTCACGTTTTACACCGGGTAAAACCATAAGTTGAAAATGGATAGGCAAGTAATACTCACCAATAATATTTAAAGGTGAGCGTGGCAATAAATGATGGATATCAGCAACACGACCAGCCAGCGTATTTTCAATTGGGATCATCGCAAGTTTTGCTTCGCCACTTTCAACGACGCTAAATGCATCTTCAAAAGTTGCACAAGGAAAAGGCTCCATATTGGGAAACATATTGCGGCAAGCCGTATCGGAATTAGCACCATAATCCCCTTGAAAGGCAATTTTTGCTTTTGGTTGCGCTGGTTGTGTAGCCATTATTTTAAAGCCTTTCCATTTTCTAATTTTATGATTTCTTTGGCGCGTTCAAGGTCTTCTAGTGTATCAACCCCAAGGGGAATACTATCAATAATTTCAACATCAATACGCATAAAAGCTTCTAATGCACGCAATTGTTCGAGCTTTTCGCGTTGTTCTAGTGGGGAGGGTTTTAGGCTAACAAAGCGCTTTAGCGCTTCACGCCTATAGGCATATAGCCCGATATGATGATAAAGTGGGCCGGCGCCTGTTGGTGCGGTGGCGCGGGTAAAATAAAGGGCGCGCAAGCGTTGCGGTGCAATTTGTGAGCCAACTACTTTGACGACATTGGGGTTGTTTTTTTCTTCTTCACGGGTAATTTCAACGCAAAGGGTGGCTATATCAACATTTTTGTCATCAAGAGGTGCAAAGGCAGCACGAATTTCATCTGGACTAATGGTGGGCAAATCGCCCTGCACATTGATGATCGCATCATATTTGCCATCACTATCGACTTTTTGTAGCGCTTCAAAAATACGGTCAGAACCCGATTCATGGTCTTTGGCTGTCATTACTGCGTCAAAACCATGTTGAAGCACCATCGCTTTAATGGTTTCATCATCGGTTGCAACAACAACTGAGCCAATATTGGCAGCTTGCGCGCGTTCAGCCACATGGACGATCATTGGCTTGCCGCAAATATCGGCAAGTGGCTTGCCGGGTAAACGGGTAGAGGCTAAACGGGCTGGAATAATGATAAGGGCGGATTGGGTCATGAAATATCCTCAAAAACAGCATTGCCATTTTAAATCATTGCCGATGGTGGGTGTGCTGCGACTTTATAGACGTTGCAGTCTTATTACAAAAGTTCTATTTTACCAAAGCTATTTTTAAAAGGTTTTTCTTTGTCTCATGTTTCGCATTTCAGTTGCTACCATTAATAATTTTATTCTTATCTGCCTGTTATGGTTTATTGTGCTTATCACACTTTATTATGTTAGTGAGACAATTTATAGCAATCCTGATCCAATAAAAAGTGAAAATAGTCTTGTGCAAGAGCCAAGCGCAAATAATATCGCTGATAAGACAACCACAACAACTAAGACTTTAGAAACCCGCCTTGCAACAGGTGATATAGAACATGGGCGAAAATTATTTGGTGAATGCGGTCTTTGTCACATACCCGCTGAGAATGGCCCAAATCGTCTAGGTCCTAATTTGTGGCAGATTGTCGGTCGTCCAGCTGGTGCGGTTAATGGCTTTAATTATTCAAGTGCCATGCGCCAATTGGGGCAAAGCGGTGCAAAATGGAATTATCAAAGCTTGGATGCATTTTTAAGCGCGCCACAACGCACATTAAAAGGCACAATCATGACCTATAAGGGCATGAAAGATGCACAAGATCGCGCTGACCTGTTACTTTATTTGCGCTCTTTAAGTGATAATCCGCAGGACCTACCAAAGGTTGATAAAGCAATTGATAGTGAAGACCAGTAGTTTTGCACTATTTTGTTGGTGTAAAAGTCCATCTTATTCATTTATTAAAGATAATTAATTATGAAGAATTTGCCATAAGTTTGGCAAAAAGCACATGATAATAGCATTTAAACTATAGCTCATAGATGCTCGACAAATGAATTGATAGGCAAAGGTTCAATATGCAAAGAGTAGCGACATTTTTTAAAATCATACTTCTAACTGCTTTGATAATGCCTTTTAATGTCGCGCTTAACGCTCTTGCCGAGCCCGCCAATCACCAACAAGAGTTGGGTGTGCAATCTGATAATACCCAGCAAAGCTCACCTAAAGCTGAACCAATATGGCGAACAAGTTCAAGTCTTGGCGATGCACCCAAATATGATGCTAATTTTAAACATTATGATTATGTCAATCCTGCTGCAAAAAAGGGTGGAACTCTTAATATTATTGTAACTGGTACTTTTGATAATCTAAATGCTTTCATTCCTAATGGTAATGTTGATAGCAATATTATGTTGATTTATGATACTTTGATGGCACGTTCAACAGACCAACAAAGTGTAAACTATCCGCTTATCGCTACGGCCTTACAATATCCTGATGATTATTCTTGGGTGAAATATAAAATAACGGATAAGGCGACATTTCATGATGGTACACCGATTACGCCGGAAGATGTGGCTTGGTCATTTAATACATTAAAAAGTGTGTCGCCCATTTATAGCTCTTATTATAGTGGTGTAAAATTGGCGGAAGTCACCGGAAAAGACGAAGTCACATTTATTTTTGCTGAAGCAGGAAACCGCGAATTGCCTAATATTATCGGCCAATTGCCGATTTTGCCAAAACATTGGTGGGAGGCAAAGGACGCTAATGGTAAACCGCGTGATATTTCTAAGCCTTTGCGTGAAATACCGCTTGGCTCTGGCCCTTACCGTTTGGAAAACTATAACTTTGGCAAATCCTCTCTTTATAAACGGGTGGATAATTATTGGGGTAGGGATTTGCCGGTCAACATTGGCCGCAATAATTTTGATGCGGTTCGCAACACTTATTATTTGAATGAAAACGCCAGTTGGGAAGCCTTTAAAAAAGGCGGTATTGGTGATTATAGGCAAGAAACCCGTATTCAATCTTGGATGCAAAAATATGATTTTACTGCAGTTAAAAACGGTTTGGTTAAACGCGAAAGCTTTGAAATTCATAGCTCTGGTCGCATGCAGGGTTATTTTATAAATTTACGGCGTGAAAAATTTGATGATGTTAGAGTGCGTAAGGCTTTAACTTTAGCCTTTGATTTTGAACATATGAACCGAGCTTTGTTTTTTGATCAATATCAACGCATCACCAGCTATTTTTATGGGCTCGATTTTGTTACCGCGCAAGAGATGCCGCAAGGTAAAGAATTGCAATTATTGGAAAGCGTTAAGTCGGAAGTACCAATAGAAGTATTTGAAAAGCCTTTTACCTTGCCTGTTTATAAGAATTCAACAGAGCTGCGTAAAAATTTAAGCGAAGCTATGAAATTGTTGCAAGATGCTGGTTGGCAGTTGAAAAATAATCAATTGGTTAATGCGCAAGGCGCGCCTTTTAGAATTGAAATTTTGTTGGATAATTCAGCTTTCGAGCGGGTAACCGCCCTTTATATTGCCAATTTAAAGCGCTTGGGTATTGATGCAACAATGCGCACAATTGACACTGCCCAATATCAAAACCGTCTTTATAATTATGATTATGATGTTATTTCTAGCATCATCGGCCAATCAGATTCACCAGGTAATGAACAGCTTTATTATTTTGGCTCAAGCATGGCAAATAAAAATGGCGGTAAAAACTATGTCGGCATTAAAAATCCTGCAATTGACGCAATGATTAACGCCATTATTTATGCCAAAAATCGTGATGATTTGGTTGCAGCGGCAAGGGCAATGGATCGAATTTTATTATGGAATTACTACGTGGTGCCGCAATGGACATCATCAAAGATTAATATTGCCTATTGGGATAAATTTGATATTCCGCGACCGCAGCCAGAGGTATCAGGTTTTGATATTTATTCTTGGTCAATTGATCCGCAAAAAGAACAAGCGTTACAGCAAAAATCGTCAGGTCAATAATCTTATCGGTAATTATGGTTTTAAATAGCGGCATTTATTTTGCACTTTATTTACCATATTTGCTTAGAGTTACGTTTTATCATTATAACAAAATTAGGCGAATTTCGTTTTGTGACTGATTGGTAAAAATCAATTGCATATTGAAGAAAGAAAATGGCAATGAAATCAATGGCGCGGATAGAGCCGCTAGCAATAATGGGGAGATATTAATGGCCGCTTATATCCTACGCCGCTTATTGTTGATTATACCAACCATTATTGGCATTTTAACCATTACTTTTGTTATTTTGCAATTTACCCCTGGTGGGCCAATTGAAACCATTGCTGCACAATTGCAAGGTGGCGGAAATGGTCCATTAGACCGTATCTCTGGCGGTGGCGGTGATATGGGCATTAGCGCTGAAAATGTTGGCGCTCACACAAGTTCCAGCCAGTCAATCTATCGCGGTGCGCAAGGTATGGACCCAGCCTATATCAAAAAGCTTGAAGAAAAATTTGGTTTTGATAAACCAGCTTGGCAACGCTATCTCATTTTATTGCGCGATTATAGCACATTTAATTTCGGTAATTCTTTCATTTCAGACCAACCAATTATCGATATGATTAAAAAGACCTTGCCTGTTTCGGTGACGCTTGGTCTTTGGTTAATGCTCATTTCCTATGCGATTTCCATTCCTCTTGGTATTCGCAAAGCGCTTAAAGATGGCTCTGCCTTTGATGTTTGGACAAGTGCGGTTATCATTATCGGCTATTCTATTCCCGGCTTTTTGTTTGGCGTTATGCTGATTGTATTTTTTGCCGGCGGTTCGTTCTTTGACTGGTTTCCACTTCGCGGATTAACCTCCGATAATTTTGATGAATTATCATGGGGTGGCAAGATTCTTGATTATTTATGGCATATCACTTTGCCTGTTGCTGCTATGGCAATTTCGGCTTTTGCTACAACAACATTGCTTACTAAAAACTGCTTTTTGGAAGAAATCCGTAAGCAATATGTGGTAACCGCCCGCGCCAAAGGGCTAAGTGATCGTAAAGTGCTTTATGGGCATGTTTTCCGCAATGCAATGTTGGTCGTTATTGCTGGCTTTCCTGCAGCATTTATTAATTCCTTTTTTACCGGCTCGCTGCTTATTGAAATGCTGTTTTCCTTAGAAGGCATGGGGCTCATGAGTTACACGGCAGTTGTGGATCGTGACTATCCAGTTGTACTTGGCACTTTGTTCATTTTTTCATTGCTTGGCCTCGTTGTCGCGCTTGTGTCAGATCTTGTTTATATGTTGGTTGATCCGCGTATTGATTTTGAAAAGAGGGATGTATAATGGCGAGTAATCCTTCAAATATTATGGCGGGTGAAAATACCGCTAATGGTTTAGCAAGCGAAATTGCGCAGGACGTTCATCGTTCAAGCGAACAAAAACAAAATAAACAAAAACATCGCCGTCCGTTTTTGTCGCCATTAAACCAACGGCGTTGGCGTAATTTTAAGAAAAATCGTCGTGGTTATTGGTCTCTTTGGTTATTCTTATTTTTATGCCTTTGTTCGTTTGGGGCTGCCTTTATTGCCAATGATCGACCGATTATTGCGTCCTATAAGGGTGAATTGCTGTTTCCAGCCTTTGTTGATTACCCTGATGAAAAATTTGGCGGCACTTTGGCTGCTGCCTATTTTCGTGATGGCTATATTCAAAAAGAAATAAATGAGCATGGTTGGGCGATTTGGCCACCTATTCATTATTCTTATGATACACCAAGCGAGCAAACCCAAGCTTTATCTCCACCCTTTTGGATGCAAAGTAAGGATGAGCGTTGCAGATTTTATGATGGTGGTGCAGCAAATCCCGAATGTAAATTTGGCAATTGGAATATTCTAGGGACAGACGATCAAACGCGCGATATTTTTGCCCGCGCTCTTTATGGCTTCCGCGTATCGGTGGCCTTTACGGTTATTTTAACCGTATTCTCCACAATTATTGGCGTTGCGGCCGGTGCGGTGCAAGGTTATTTTGGTGGTTGGGTTGATCTTATTTTCCAGCGATTTATTGAGATTTGGTCGTCTATACCAACGCTTTATTTGCTGATTATTCTATCGGCATTTTTTGCACAGGGCTTTTGGGTATTGCTGGCGATTATGCTGCTGTTCCAATGGGTAACATTGGTTGGCGTGGTGCGGGCCGAATTTTTACGAGCGCGTAATTTTGAATATGTTAATGCCGCACGTGCGCTGGGTGTTTCCAATATCACTATTATGATCCGTCATTTATTGCCAAATGCAATGGTTGCCACCATTACCTTTTTACCATTTTTGTTAACTGCTGGCATTTCAGCCCTCGCTTCACTTGACTTCCTTGGCTTTGGTTTGCCGCCCGGCTCGCCCTCGCTTGGTGAATTAATGCTGCAGGCAAAAAACAATATTAATGCGCCGTGGATTGGTATAACCGGCTTTATTACTCTTGCCGTGCTTTTATCCTTGCTTGCCTTTATTGGTGAAGCGGCGCGTGATGCGTTTGACCCAAGAAAGACACTCCAATGACGCCATTGCTATCAGTTCGCGATCTTTCTGTTGCCTTTCGTCAAGATGGTGAAGAAAAGCTATCGGTAAAAAATGTGTCCTTTGATATTTTGCCCGGTGAAACCGTTGCACTGGTGGGTGAATCAGGGTCAGGTAAATCAGTCACGGCTTTATCGGTATTAAAATTATTACCCTATCCTATGGCTAGCCATCCATCGGGCGAAATTTTATTTCGCCAAGATGATAGGGACAAGGATTTGATGAAATATAGCGAAAAGCAGCTGCAAAGCGTGCGCGGCAAAGATATTTCGATGATCTTTCAAGAACCAATGACTTCGCTTAATCCGCTACATCGAGTGGAGCAGCAGATTGGTGAGATTTTACGTATCCACCAAGGTATGAGCACTAATGCTGCGCGTTTGCGTACGGTTGAACTTTTGGAGCAGGTGGGCATTAAAAATGCAGCAACTCGGCTACGCTCTTACCCACATGAATTATCCGGCGGACAAAGACAGCGGGTCATGATTGCTATGGCATTAGCCAATAATCCGCGTTTGTTGATTGCTGATGAACCAACCACCGCCCTTGATGTAACGGTACAAGCGCAAATTTTGGATCTTTTGGCTGATTTGAAAAAACAACATAAAATGTCCATGTTGTTTATCACCCATGATCTTGGCATTGTGCGAAAAATTGCCGACCGTGTTGCGGTCATGACTAAGGGTGAAATCGTTGAGATGGCACCGGTGGATGAAATATTTGCCAATCCCCAACATGAATATACCAAAAAGCTTTTAGCAGCAGAGCCAAAGGGTAGTCCGCCTGCGGTTGATCCAAATGCACCAATTATTATGCGCGGCGAAAATGTGCGGGTGTGGTTCCCGATAAAGACCGGGCTTTTTCGTAGAACAACCGATTATATCAAAGCGGTGAATGGCATTGATATTACCATAAAAGCAGGGCAAACTTTAGGCGTTGTTGGTGAGTCAGGCTCAGGAAAGACAACCTTAGGACTTGCTTTAATCCGCATGATTTCGTCAAAAGGCATTATCAAATTTGATGATAAGAATATTAATGCTTTAAGCTTTAAGAAAATGCGGCCATTGCGCCGCGATATCCAAATTGTTTTCCAAGATCCTTTTGGCTCATTGTCGCCGCGCATGTCGGTGGGGGAAATTATTGCCGAGGGGCTTTCTATTCATGAGCCAAAGCTATCCTATGATGAGCGCGAGGATAGGGTGATTGCCGCGATGGAGGAGGTGCGCCTTGATCCGCAATCGCGCCATCGCTATCCCCATGAATTTTCTGGCGGGCAAAGACAGCGTATCTCGATAGCGCGTGCCATGGTGTTAAATCCGCGTTTTGTTATGTTGGACGAGCCAACCTCTGCTCTTGATATGAGTGTGCAAGCCGAGGTAGTTGATTTGCTGCGCGAGTTGCAACGAAAACACAATCTTTCTTATCTTTTCATCAGTCATGATTTAAAGGTGGTTAAAGCCCTTGCCAATGAGGTGATGGTGATGCGTGATGGTAAAGTGGTTGAACGGGGGGCCGCAAAAGATATTTTTGCTAATCCGCGTGAAGACTATACCAAAACCCTTATGGCCGCTGCTTTTAATATGAATACGCGATTAAATAATGAGAAAGTTATGCCAAAACTATAAAACACCAAAAATTCGCTTTGGTGTTTAACAAATATTGTTCATAAAATTAGCAACCTCTAATCGTAAAATTTATGACAATGCTTTCGCATATCATCTAGCGATATTAGTTGTTACTTAGACCGTTAAATTCGTAAGAAAAGTGCTTTCCCATTTGGATGGGGAGGCTTTCCAACGCCTTAAATTTTTTACCTCATTGCTGACAAAAAAACATATCAGAATTTATTAATCAAAATAAAAATACGAGTTTTAACGCAGGATTTTATGCTTAAATTGGACTATATTGGTCGTGAAAATTAAGAAAATATATGATCTGTTATGCTAAAATAGTTGATATTGATGATGTTATAAACGAAGAGATTACCATCTCTATCGGCGAATTTACTCTTGTCTGCTTTTGTGGCTATATGCCAAAGGCATTTGATAAAAATAAAATTTATCTTTGTGAAATTGACCTTGATTTTTTTGATAATGAAATTCTAGAAGAGGCCAAGGGTAATAATGTCAGGATCGAGCGTGATGGGGACGGTTTTAACTATACTCTTTATGGCTATTACAGTCATGGTTCGTTGTTTTTAAATGGACTTTATTTTGATGATGAATTTTTATTAGACTATGGCTATCTTGATAATAAATTTGTCCAAATAAAAGTAAGCAGAATAAATCTTAATATTTTATCAAAATGAGTTTATTGATGCCTTGGCTTTAAAAAAACGTTGCAGCAACAAATGCTACAACGATTAAAGATATATTAGAGCGCATTTCGATCTGATTGGATCAAATCCGCGCTCTAATACATTGTTTACACCGCGTTTTTCGTCCGAAAACCGCTTCACACTTTTCTAAAAACGCTCTAAAAGCAAATAGATAGATTTTTAAGCGCTATGGGAAAAGATATCACTTTCAGACCAGCCCATAAGGTCGAGCTCTGCTCTTGATGGCAAAAACTCAAAACAGGCTTTTGCAACATTTGTGCGGCCTTCGCGGGCAAGGCGTTCTACCAAAATTGCGCGTAAGCGATGTAAGTAGAGGACGTCAGATGCCGCATATTCGATTTGCGCTGGCGTTAATTCAAAGGCTGCCCAGTCAGATGATTGCTGCTGCTTGGAAATTGTAACATCCAATAATTCAATGCAAATGTCGCGCAAACCATGGCGGTCGGTATAGGTACGGGTAAGTTTTGACGCAATTTTAGTGCAAAATACTGGCTTTACTTCCGTATCAAAAGCAAGGCTTAAAACGGCAATATCAAAGCGGCCAAAATGGAAGATTTTTTCAATTTCTTGATTTTTTAAAAGGCTCACCAAATTAGGTGCAGTTTTTTGCCCCTTAGCAATTTGAATAACGTCGGCAGTACCATCGCCAGGGGAAATTTGTACAACGCATAAACGGTCACGATGAGGTTGCAACCCCAAAGTTTCAGTGTCAATGGCAACTGCCTTAACATTTTTATAATGGTCGAGATTTGGCAAATCACCCCGATGAACACGAATATCAGTCATCAAATTTTTCCTAAAACATGGTTATTAAATATGCCGTGCAAAATTGTTCTTTGCACGGCTAGAAATATTATGCAAGTGCCGCCAAAATACGTGCCCAAGAACGTTGCCCCTTGTGAAAAGAGGTCAAATTATATTTTTCATTGGGTGAATGGATGCAGTCACTGTCAAGAGCAAAGCCGACAAGCAGGGATTCCATTTTTAAATAATCTTGAAAATCGCCAACAATTGGAATAGAGCCGCCCATGGCAACCAATTCCGCTTGCTTACCCCATTCTTGCGATAGGGCAATTTTAGCCTTGGAGACAATTGCGGAATCATAAGGCAATTGAATAGCAGGGGAAGCGCCATGCTCGATAAATTCAACCGAGCAATCAGCAGGGATGCGTTCTTTAACAAATTTGCGGAAAGCGTTGCGAATTTGGATCGGGTCTTGCTTATGGACAAGACGGAAAGAGATTTTAGCCGATGCTTGTGCTGCAATAACAGTTTTAAAGCCTTCCCCTTCATAGCCACCGCTAATGCCATTAAATTCGGCAGTAGGACGCGCCCAGATAAGTTCAAGCAGACTGCGATTATTTTCACCGCTTGGGAAAGACAGGCCAACTGGATTTAAAAATTCTTTTGGCCCAAGACCAAGATTGTCCCATTGTGCTAAAATTTGGGTAGGGGTTTCTTCAACACCATCATAAAAGCCGGCAATAGTCACTGCGCCATTTTCATCATGCACATCGGCAAGAATTTTGCTCAAAATGCGGATAGGGTTAGCGGCAGCTCCGCCATAATAGCCTGAATGAAGATCACGATTGGCAGCTTTTACAATAATTTCTTCGCCCACAAGACCGCGCAAGCCAACTGAAATGGAAGGCGTTGTCTCATTCCACATCGATGTATCACAAACAAGGGCAAAATCAGCGCGCAATTCATTGCGATGGCTTTCTAAAAATGGCTTTAAGGAAGGGGAACCCGATTCCTCTTCACCTTCAAATAAAATGGTAACTGCAACAGGTAATTGCCCAGTTTCTGCTTTAAAAGCCCGCAAAGCTTCAACAAAGGTCATAAGCTGACCCTTGTCATCAGATGAGCCACGACCAGTAATAACTTTTTGCCCATCGCGCTCTTTCACTTTTGGGTCAAACGGATCATCCTCCCAAAGGGCAAGCGGATCAACTGGCTGAACGTCGTAATGACCGTAAAACAACACGTGAGGGCAGTTTTCGCTTGGGCCTGCATGATGGGCAACCACCATTGGGTGGCCGGTCGTATCGCGGCGCGATGCTTCAAAGCCAATAGATTTTAGATCTTCTACCAGCCAATCCGCAGCTTTTTTACAATCTTCCCTAAAGGCAGGGTCGGTGGAAATAGATTTAATTCTTAACAAATCAAATAGCCGTTCAAGGCTTTGATCAAGATTACCATCAAGGCGTTTAAGAACATTTTCCAGCATCATAAATTCACTTTCCAAAAATTGTAAAATAATTAAGCAGTATTAAAGCTAAAAAAAACACTTCAAGCAAGGGCGCAGTTAAAATAAGCTTGGGCCTATCATCTTCGTGATCAAATAAATTGATCTTCAACCATTATCTTGGCAAGATGAACAATAAAAGGTTGAGCGACCCGATTGTACAATGCGTGAAATGATTGTGCCACAATTGGTGCATGGTTGGTTTTCACGACCATAAACAGCAAAATTATGTTGGAAATAGCCAAGTGAACCATCCGCATGGCGATAGTCACGCAAGGTCGAGCCACCAGCTTTAATTGCTTCAGCAATAACATCCTTAATGGCAATGGCTAATGCTTCACTTTTTTGCAACGCAAATTCACTACCATTGGCTAAATGTTCACCGCTTAATTGCGGCGATAGTCCCGCTCGCCATAAGGATTCGCACACATAAATATTGCCAAGGCCAGCAATGATGCTTTGATCCAATAATAAGGCTTTAAGGGGAGCTTTCTTATTTTTAAAGGCATCGCGCAGATAGTCGCCTGATAATACGTTGCCTAAGGGTTCAATGCCTAGTTTCTTAAATGCTGCATAGTCAGCAAAATTTGTGTCTAGCTCAAGGGTGAAGAAACCAAAACGGCGCGGATCATTATAAACGGCTTCAAAAATTTTACCATCTTTATTAAGCCCTAAAATGACATGGTCATGGGCGACTATTTTATCTTTTGGTGTATCATCACCGCTTTGACGCAGCCGCCATGACCCGGACATCCCTAAGTGGCTAACAATAAAAAAGCCACCATCAAGATGGATAACAAGATATTTAGAACGCCGTATTAAGGATCTGATTTTTTGCCCTTTAATGAGGTCTTTCATATTTTCTGCATAGGGCAAACGCAATTTTTTATCACTGGTTTTAATATAGTCGATATGTGCGCCTTCAAGATCTGGTGCAAGACCGCTACGGACCGTTTCAACCTCGGGTAGTTCTGGCATTTATAGTCCCTAATTCCTATTGTAGTGAGCGTATTTGGTTTTGTTAAAAAAATATTGTCAGGAATAATTATAGACTGCTCGGCATATTATTCGTTAGTTTTATTCAATAGGTGGTCAATCTGTCATATGAATGCAATAAATCTATGCGAAAAATAAATCATCGGTGTTATTGTCATGGCTTTGACCACGGATGTACTGGCAAAGCTTGACAAAAGGTCGGGCACTCCATTTCCCGGCCTTTGCTTTTTTTAGCGGATGATTTTTTCATCCGCTATTTTTTTGCGTTATAGCGTTAAACGTTAAATGCCCATTCACCTTGGCGGAATACAGCAACACGGCTACCATCGGGCTTAATGCCATCAATATCCATATCTTTGCCGCCAATCATCCAATCAATATGGATAAAGCTGCGATTGCCGCCAAGCGCTGCAATTTGGTCAGCACTTAATGATGCGCCATCCTTAAAGCATTTGGAATAGCATTGACCAAGCGCAATATGACAAGCGGCATTTTCGTCAAACAAGGTATTATAGAATAATAAACCACTTGCGGAAATCGGTGAAGAATGAGGCACAAGGGCAACTTCACCTAAATGGCGGGCACCTTCATCGGTATCAAGTACCTTGTTTAAAACAGCTTCGCCTTTAGATGCTTTTGCTTCAACCACTTTGCCATTTTCAAAACGCATGAAAATATCATCAATCAAGCTGCCTTGGTGCGACAAGGGCTTGGTTGAGCGTACATAGCCATCAACACGGCTATGATGGGGTGTGGTAAATACTTCTTCAGTTGGAATGTTCGGATTGCAAATAATACCATTTTTAGCCATGGATGCGCCGCCATGCCATTCATGCTCATCGGCGAGACCTACGGTTAAATCAGTTATTGCGCTTTTAAAATGCAGCGCAGAAAAATTTTGCCCATTGAGCCATGAACTGCGCAGACGTAAATTGGCATTATGGCGTTGCCAAGCTTCAACCGCACCATCATTATCAACACGGCTTGCTTTAAAAATAGCTTCTGCTAATTGATGGGTGGCTTCATCTTCACTCAACTGGGGAAAAACAACTTTTGCCCATGATGGATTGGGATAGGAAACAATATTCCAATTCACGTCAAAACCGGCAATTTTTTCAAGCGCAGGTTGATAGGCAAGCGAGGTTGCTTTGTTAAGACGTGATACTTTTTCAGGATCTTCGTTAGAAAGTAAAAGTGGATTATCGCCAGCAATGGCAAGGCGAGCTGCGCCATTTTCAAAAGCTTTTGCCATGCCTTCATAAAGCCATGAAGCGGCGCGGTCAAAGCTTGCATCATGGCCGTTATGAAAACGTTCTAGGCTTAAAACCTCGTCACCAAAAAAAGGGGTCACAACGCCTGCACCAGCCTTATAGGCATGATGGGCAATGCGGCGCACCAAAGGCAATGCCGCAATCGGCGCGGTTAAGACAACATCTTGTCCTTCTTTTAACCCAAGCCCAACTTTCACCGCAACTTCTGCTAAACGGTCAAGTTTCGTTTCATCAATAATTGTCTTATTTTCTTGCATGGATTTGACCTCTTTTTTACTTGCAAATTATTGGCTAAAATTAATATCGCTGAAAGCCAATGAAATGCAATGCTTAAATATCACATAACAATGTCTATTGCCGTATGGAAAAGCTTTTTTATCATTTTATTATTGATCGCCAATTTTCTCATTTAGCAATGATAAATAAGCGCCTATCGATTAATCATGCCCTCATATTCCCATGAAAAATATTGGCATAAATAAAGTTGAGCATCTATCTGGCTAATGATCTGCTTTGCATTACTTAAAATATTTTGAATAATATCTTTGACCTTTTGCCAGCTATATTTCTCAATTAAAATGATTTTATAAGGACGATTCAAGTTGTTGTGTTTTAATTGGGCAATGCCCTCTCTTGTTGCAATCATCACGCTATAAATGTCACTGCCATCTTCACCCCTATAGCCAATATACATGTCAAGTGAATAAAAGACACAATTATCAAGTGGCTTCCATTTTTCAATATTATCAATATCTGAACAATGGAAGCCTTTGATTTCAAGCTGTTTGCTTATTAATTTTGTGTATTTTTTGGGCATTTTAAAACCTAAGATAAAATCAAAAGTTTTGCTTTCATCCTTAACTTAAACGCTTAAAACGGGCGGCAAAAAAACCATCCATGCCACTAAGTTTTGGATTTTCATTGGGTAAATCGGCAGGCGTCGTGCGTAAATATCCTTCATCGGTTAAAATATTTGCATAAATATTTTTAGCCTCATCGGACGTATTATTAAAGCTTTGGCAGAGTTCTTCAACTGTGAAAGGAATAAGCGCAACATTGGTGCGGTTTTTCAAAAACTTAGTAACCAGTCTTTCGCCTTCTCTTTTGCTTAAAGAACAGTTGGAAAATAATATCATGCCGCCAATTTTAACCAGATCAATGCTTTTTTCTAAAAGCTGCAATTGTAAATCTGCAAGCCTGCCGATTTCATCAAGGGATTTTGTCCACAATACATCGGGATGGCGGCGAATAGTGCCAGTTGATGAGCAGGGCGCATCAAGCAATAGTGCATCAAAAGGCTGTTCTGGTTTAAAATCCTGCAATTCGCCATTATAAGTGGCAACATTGAAGTTTAAACGTTCCATATTGGCAATGAGCCGTTTCATGCGATTTGTCGAGGCGTCAACCGCCGTGACATTTGCCCCAGTACTGGCAAGCTGCGCGGTTTTACCACCAGGGGCCGCACATAAATCGGCAATATTTTGCCCTTTAACAGCTTTCATTAAGCGGGCAGGTAGGCTTGCTGCAACATCTTGCACCCACCATTTACCTTGGGCAAAGCCCGGTAATTCTGGAATAGAGCAATCAACTTCAGCAATTCGGATAGATAGGAAGGGCAGCACTTCGCCGCCAAGCTCTTGTGCTATTGCTTCAACATCACCGCTTGCCGTGATGTCCAAAGGCGGCTCATAGGCTTGTGCCTTAATGATGTCTTGGGCTTTTTCTTTTCCGTAATCGCGCTCTAGCATTTGCGCGAACCATAAAGGCACATTAGATAGAACATCATCTTGCTGTAAAATTGCATCTTTTTCTCGGGTAAAGCGGCGTAAAATAGCGTTTACTAGGCCAGAAAAACGAGTGAGGCGCGGATCGGATTTGGCAATGGTGACAGCAAGATTAATTGTCGCATGATCTGGTACATCAAGATAAAGAATTTGCGCCGCACTAATATGAATAAGATGTTTTAATGCGCTAGCATTTTGCGGTAATGGCCTATCGACAAACTGGTCAATCGCATTATCAATAGCACCGCGATTTCTTAAAGCTGCACCCAAAATTGCCCGTACCAAAGAGCGGTCTCGCACATCCAGTGCTAAATATTGAGGGTGGCCATGCTCATTATCGGTTAAGCCATCAAGCGAGGTTGCCTTGTCAATCACTGCGCCAAGCATACGCAAGGCTGCTTGCCGAACAGCGATGCCAGCCACTTTGGGCTGGCGATCTTGTTTGTTACTATCGCGTTTTGGCTTCTGATTATTGTTTTTTTGCGCTTTGGCGTTGTTCAAGACCATGGACCTCTTGGCTTATTATCTTTTTTAACTTTCATCCAGCTTGGCCGCTCAACAGTTTTGCGCATGGTTTGCCTTGGGCTATTGCTGCGCATGTCGAAGGTGCTGTTTGACTGTGTTCCCATCTCTTGAGCCATTTCACGCAATTTTGCAATACGATTCTCAGTATTAGGGTGGGTTGAGAAGAGATTATCTGTTCCTCGACCTGATAATGGGTTGATAATAAACATATGGGCGGTAGCAGGGTTATGTTCGGCTTCGTCATTAACCACTTCATGGGCGCCGCGAGCAATTTTGTTTAAAGCCGATGCAAGCCATAAAGGATTGCCGCAAATTTCTGCGCCGCGTCTGTCGGCAGCATATTCACGGGTACGACTAATTGCCATTTGTACGAGCATCGCAGCAAAAGGCGCAACAAACATGATAATCACCGTTCCAATTATCCCAAGTGGATTGCTAGAATTGCCGTTGGAATCGCGATTGCCACCAAAAACAAAGGCAAGATTTGCCAGCATTGAAATAGCACCAGCAATAGTTGCGGTAATTGTCATGGTTAAAGTATCACGATTTTGCACATGGGCAAGCTCATGCGCCATAACGCCAGCAATTTCTTCCGGTGTTAGGCTGTTTAATAGCCCAGTTGTTGCTGCAACTGCCGCATTTTGTGGATTTCTACCCGTTGCAAAAGCATTGGGTTGCGGGTTTTCCATAATATAAACGCGTGGTTGTGGCAGGCCTGCTTTGCGGGCTAAATCGCTGACAATATTGTAATATTCAGAGTTAGAGCGTGCATCAACCTCACGGGCACCATACATGCGCAACACCATTTTATCTGAATTCCAGTAAGAAAACAGGTTAAGGCCAGCTGCAATCACAAAGGCAATCATCATGCCCGAAGGGCCACCGACAATATAACCTACACCCATGAAAAGGGCCGTCATGAATGCTAAAAGCATGGCGGTCCGAATAATGTTCATCTACAAAACTCCATTGTCAATTTGTTTCTGTTCGTATTTTGTAAATCTACTTACCCACTTATTATATTATAATGACCAAAAAATGCCTATTGAGGACAGTTTTTGTGATTATTTGAAGCATAGGAATATTCCTAAGCTTGTCTTTAAAAATAAGCTGGCAAGATTTACCAATTTTATATAAAATGTGGATTTGTAAGAATTTTTTCAATGGATTGGTGAAAAAATGACGGAAGAACAGCAAATAATCAATAAAGATGATGATGTCGCCGAGGAAAAGCTCATTGCACCGGCAGCAAAACGTGCTTTAGCCGAAGCACAAGAGCGCCGTGAGCAGGCAGCCCTTGCCGCTGAAAAGACGAAGCGAGAACTTGGTGGGCGCGGTGGTCATGACCCTGCGCGTTATGGTGACTGGGAAATTAAAGGCCGTGCTATCGATTTTTGATTATGACGGGCGCGGTTGATTTAAGTGCTTTTAAAGCCTAAAAAAGCAAGGGTATTGTTTGCCGGTTTAAGCCATCAATACCCTTGCTTATATATTTGTCTTACATAACTTAAATTAACGATTTTGGATATCTACCAATTTTTGGGCGATCTCCTGCATGATGATACCGGTATCGGGGCCAAAGCCAAGTAGTTTTAAACCATCCAGCCGCAAAAGATCTTTATTCTTAACTGCCGGAGTATCTTGTAATGGCGCTTGCTCTAGCAATGTTTCAACCGTTGGGAAGCCATCATTGCTCATAGATAAAATAAGGTCGGGTGCCATTTTAGTTACTTGTTCTTTATCTAAAGGCACATAGGATTCAAGATTGGCGGCGGCATTTTCTCCGCCTGAAAGAACAATAATGTCATTGGCGGGGGTGTTTTAACCTGCCATGAATATGGGTCCAACTTCCTTGTCGCCTGAAGGTACAGTCAACAGAAAAAGCACTTTTTTCTTAGTGGTAAGTTCAGCCTTTATGCTGTTTGCTTTATTAAAGTCGTTTTTTATCCGCGCAATTAACTCATTGACCTTATCTTCATGATTAAGTGCATGGCCAATAAAACTAATTTTTTCAATGACACCATCTTCACTGTGATCATCTGGAATAATAAGAACTGGAATCTTGTTGTTTTCAATAGAGGTTAAATTATCCTTATTTAAAGCGCCTTCTAAAGCCAAGACAGTTTGGCCATCAACTTTTTTAATTGCAGCAAGGTCAATAGTTGCGGCAGCGCCAATATTTGTAAGATCGCGTCCCTCCTTCATAAATGTGCTGCGCTTATCAACACCGACTAAGCGATCTTTATCACCAAGGGCGATAATTGTCTCGGTAACCGGCCAGCCGATCGATACTAATTTAGCATTATCACTAATCAAGATTTCGCTAGCTTGTATTAAAGACGGTTGACTATTGGTCGCCAGTGCAAATGCCGCAAGCATAAAAGTTTTAAAAATTCGGTTTTTGGTAACAGTCTTATGTGTTTTTGTCATAACCTATCCTTTTCATTTTTGCGGCATGTGAAGCAGGACACTTTGTTTATCGCTGTGTCTTGCAGGTTTGTTAAATGTCCAAGGCTTTGCCCTTTGTTACGTTATTGGCTAAAATTCTTGCACAAATGAGATTTTAAAATTGCGCCCCGGCTCGCTATAATAAGCTTTTTTATAATTGGCGCTTGATGGTAGATCGAGTGCATTCCAATAGGTTTTATTAAATATGTTATAAATACCTGCTTGTAATTTTGGCCCTTTTTCACCAAGCGGACGCCACCAACCACTAATATCAAAAACGGCATAGCCGGGTGCTTTGGCGTAATCTGACTTGTTTTCTACACGGTTGCGTTTTGACGCCGCCGTCATTCTTATGTCCGCGCCCCATATTTCTTGGGCATAGCCAAGACCAAGCGTTCCTTTAAGGGGTGGAATAGAGTTTAAATATTCGTCCGTTTCGCGATCCTTGCCTTCCATATAAGCAAGGCTGAAATCTGTGCGCCAATTGGAAGTTATTTGCCAATAGGCTTTTGCTTCTACGCCGGAAATACGAACCTTAGCGCGGTTTATATAAACAGCCTCACCGCTTGGAAACATAAGCGATGGTCCAAGTTCTTTGCGGCCGATAAAATTTTTATAATAATTGCTAAATAGTCCAAGCGAACCACCCCAGTTGTGACTTGTATATTTTGCACCAATATCAAAGCCATTGCCAATTTCAGGCTTCAAGTTAGGATTGCCATAAAGGTGATAAATGCCAGGATTGGCGAACTCTAAGTAAAGTTCCGATGAACTGGGCGCTCTAAAACTTTGTGCCCACTGCGCGTAAAGCATTATATTATCGGTTGCATCCCATTCGCCACGTAATTTTGGTGAAAAGTGCGAATCGCTAACCTCTGCTGGATAGCCGTGGAAAAATACGTTGGATTCAAAGCCTTTGGTGGCTGAGGGCTTATGTTTAAACCAGTCAAACCGACCGCCAGGGGTAATTCTTACGCGATTGTTCAAAAATGCCATTTCATCTTCAATACTTATGCCCCAACTTGTTGAACGGGTAGTTGGTATTTCAGATTGGTCGCTAAGTAAAAATTTGCACATCATATAGGGTGGACGATAGGGTGGCGGTGGGCAAGTATCATGACCCGTTGTATATTGTTCAAAGCGCGAAGACGAGCCATTACCTGCAATGCGCAAAGTATGGGTTACGTGCTCAAAATTTAATACCTTCATTGCATCAAATGTTAAGCCGTAATCTCGATTTTGCGTATTGGAAATTCGATAAAAATCCCCTTTGGGTGTGGTTAATCGAATTTGTTCGGTTCCAGAACTTGCACTATTTTCTTGCCAATAGCCAATGATGCGGGCACGATCTAACCAACCATCACCATTGCCATAATAATCATATGAAGCTGAATAACGCTCACGCTTGCGATTTTGTTCTTGATAGGTACTCGCTGGTTTAAATTGAGCACTCGCTTGGTTTAGCACCCATGTGTCACGGTCATTGTCAAAACGCTCGGCGGTAAAGCCCAAGCGGTGTTGATCGTTAATATATTGATGAATCTTAAATAAGTAATTTTTGCTAGTGAAGTCTTCAGGGTTTTGCATGCTACGCAATACGCCATAACCGCCATCATCGCCATTATTTGCGCGTTGCTTGCCGCCAACATAGCCGCCTTGAAACAGCATATAAGTTTGATTAAATTTAACTGCGAAAGCTTCGTTAATGTGCCAACTGCGATTGGCTGAATCGTAACTGCCTTTGGTAATTGATCCCCAATTTTTATTGTCTTTAATAAGATCTTCAGGGTCTAAGGTGCGCATTAACACAATGCCGCCTAGCGAGCCAGAACCGTAAATACTTGAATCTGCTCCTTTGCCAATATCAATTGCTGATAAACTACCAAAATCAAAGGCTGACGCCCCACCCCTTACACCACGTGTAATATCATCAAGCCAAGGAATAGGTATGCCGTCAATCATGGTGGTGACACGATTGCCATCAAGACCGCGAATATTAAAACTGTCATTTTGACGATTATAATTGATTGCTGGATCAAGCCGAGAAATATCGTTGACATTATCAACTTGCTTATTTTCAATGTCTTTGGATGTAACCGTATCGGTTAAAACACCTTTATTTTTTATATTTTGGTTTTTTTCAGCTTCCACAACAACGGTGTCAAGTTCAGTTTCTTGTGCCGCTATTGCTGGAAATGTAGCAATTTCATAAAATATTGATAATGTCAAAAATGTGGTTAATAGAAGTTTTGTTTTAAATCTAGGTTTGATTTTTATCATTTTACTATCACCAATAAATCAAGTTAAGTAAATATAGTCATTAATTAGATTTTTAACGGGCTATATAAACGATCATAACTTAAATATGACTAGGTAATACAAACTCTTATTTTTCGACAACTATCGAGATAAACTTTTATCTAGCCTATATTTATTTTTATTTTGGCTATCAAACATGATAAAGTTAGTCAAGATATAAATTAAAAAGCACTTTTTTAAATTAGAAATAAAGTTATAAAAAGCGCAGATTTTTGGGTTTATTTTGTTATATCTGCGCCAAAAAGTCGCGTGCGCACAGAGCGGCATTTTACCTTTTAATAAGATCAATCCATGTTGATCATTTTTATCGCCCTGATTTTTTATTGTGCTGAATTGCTTACTTGGAAGTGCAATTCTCTTGTGCTTCAAAAATAGTTTGGATTTATGAAGTTTATCATTGGTAAGATTAATGCATTTATTGATTAAACAATGAACTTAAAATTTACGGACATCATTTGGACGATAAAAAAATGGATCGTCTAGAAAATTGTGAGGCACTAGCTCCTTTTCGTTGTGATATAAGGGAGTAAGCTTTTCTTCGGCTATACCTATTTTAATCTTCATCGTCTTTGTTTTTAAATCACTAAGATCTAGTGCAGCTACATTGCTTAGGTCAATATTGGTTAGCCTCCCCATTTTGTTAAGAATGGATAGCTTATTAAAGGCAGTATTTGCCAATAATAATGTCTCAAGTTTAGTTAAATTTTCTAGGTTTTTAAAATCTTTTATTTTGGTGAATGAAAGATCAAGCGCTTCAAGCTTGGAAACATTTTCAAGACCAACAAGGCTAGTTAAAGGTGTATGGCGTAAACTTAAGACTTTAAGGCTGGTAAAATTGCTAATAAGAACTAAATCCTTTATTTCACTCTCGTCAAGAATAAGAAATTGAATTTTTTCTTGGTGATTAAATGGCTTATCTTTGGTGATTTTCGTGCGGTTAAGATCTAGCACAACTAGGTTATGAATGGTTGGTAATTCACTAGGATCAAAATTTGGAAAATTAATAAGTTGCAATTTTTTGAGATTTTTGAATTCTGTTAATTTTGCAAGCTCTGCTTTGGTTAATAATTGGTCTGTTTGTAAAGGCTTGTCGGCGTAGTTTTTATTATGGCAAAAGTGACTAAGTGGGTATTCTAATTTGTCGGGCTTATAGCAAACCGTAATATCTTCATGGTCTACCCAAAAATCTCCGCCCATAAATTGTATTTTTTTATCGCCGCGTTTTTGGTGAACAAAATCATCTGTTTGTTCTGAAGGTATGAAATATTCTTCGTCGATGAGAGCTTCGGGATTATAAATAAAATTGGTTTCACGATTATTGCTCGGTGCTTTACCATGTAGAATATTAGGCAATTTGGTTGCAATATAATAATAATGCAAGCGTGTACTAGCTAAGCTGGCATCATCAAAACCCCGTAGGTCAAGATATTTAGAGACCGGTATTTGGGAAAGATCTTTAATTTTGCTATTGGACAATAGCAGCCAATCTAGCCAATTGATTTTTTTAAGGGGTGATGCATCTTCTACAAGAGTGCCGCGCAAATCTAAATGATTAAGCGTGTAATAAGAATAAGGAAGTTTATTTAAATTGCTTATTTTTGTATCATTAAGGAGGAGGGTTTTTAAATTTTTTTGTTTAAAATAACTCAAATCGTCAATTTTTGTTCCCGTAAGAATTAAGGTTGTAAGATCAGGTAAATCGGCTATTGGAGCATAATCGTCCACTATAACGTCCGTTAAGTTGAGATAATTTAAACGTGGAAATCGTTTTAAAAAATTCAGATCTTCAACTTTCACCTCACTCATACTCAAATAGGTGAGGGCTGTGTTCTTGAATGACGGAAGATTTTGTTTGCCAAGTTCTAAGCCGTCTAGCCAAAGAAACTGTAAATTTTTAAAATGTTCTAGTAATCTTATGTTACGAACATTTGTTCTTGAAAGATCTAATATGGCAATATCAGCATTTGCACTAATCAAGCGCGGAGAAGAAAAATTACTATCAGCAAGATTTAGATAATTGAGATGATACAGACTTGTTAAAAAACTAAAATCATCAAGTATGGTATAATTAATTGTAAGATTTTGTAAGCTTGTTAACTCGCTCCAACCGGATATTGTACGGCTTTTAATATGCCTTAAGCTCAAGCTTTTCAAATTACGGGCATTTTTTAAAGGGCTAATGTCTTATAGACGTGTTTCTTCAATTTTTAGCTCAACCAGATTAGGCAATATTGGAAAATTGGCTAAGGATTTTAAACCTTCGCCTTTTATATTAAGTGTATGCAATTGTATTAGTTTTGCAAGATTTTGCCAATCTTGGTGCGTGTAACCCGACACAGGGGGAGTTAAATATACAAAGCTACTGTTCAAGGCGATGGTTTGATCGCCAATTAAAACGGTTCCTACTTGGTCATTAGTGGATTTCGCATCTTGACCATGAGAAAAATTGGGAATGAGCAATAAACAAAGGATAAAAACAATTTTATTCTTGAAAAAAACTTTCATTGCCACCTCTAATTTGACTATATAAATAAAAATATAGAATTAATACATTTGCTATTAATCGGATTAGATTGTGACTTTTTAACGATATAGTATTGAAAGGTAGATTTTAAAATAAAAATATGCAATTGCAATCAAAAAAGCAACACGATTATTCATCATGTTGCTTGATTATCTAAATGTATATTATGGCGTTTTATAACTTAAAATTTTTCGCATTTAATATCAGTTTGGCTTTCTAGCAATTGGGTAATTTCGTGCCAAGTTGGAGCAGCTTCGGAAGCGCCTTTTTTGGTGGTTGCTAAAGCACCAGCTGCACCTGCAATGCGGATAGCTTCATCAATAGCAAGACCATTAGCAAGGCCGGTTGCAAGGCCAGCATTAAAGCTGTCGCCAGCCGCGACACTATCAATCGCAGTCACTTTAAAGGGCGGTAAAAATCCACGTTCTTGCTTGGTGAAGTAGCAAACGCCTTCGCTTCCTAGTTTGATAATAGCAATATCAAGGCCACGGCTTAAAAAAACATCTGCCGCTAGTTGCGCCGATGCGCGGTCATGTGGGCGAATACCGGTGAGCTTTTCTGTTTCCGTTTCATTGGGGGTCATAACATGCGCAAGCTGATAAAGTTCATCGGGCAGGCTTTGCGGCGCAGGCGCTGGATCCATAATAATGATACCACCAGCATTTTTAACAATTTGTGCCGCTTTTAAAACCGTATCCATTGGTACTTCAAGCTGCATCATCAATACTTTGGCGGTTTCAATAACGGGCTTGATAGTATCGACATCATCGATGCCAAGTGCCATATTGCTGCCGCCTGCAACAACAATGGTATTTTCGCCGTTTTCGTTGATATTGATTGAGGCAATGCCGGTTATTTCAGTTGGGTGGACATTTAATCCGGCAAGATTGAGACTTGTTGCCTCTAGGTGAGCGCGCGCGTAGTTCCCCAAAGCGTCATCACCAATCCAACCCGCAAGGCGCACTTCAATACCGCTATCTTGTGTAATGCGGCTTGCTGCGACCGCTTGGTTAGCACCTTTACCACCAAGGCCCATGGCAAAGCTTTGCGCATGAATGGTTTCGCCCGCCTGTGGCAGTGCACTAACTCGGTTGGTCATATCAATGTTAATGCTGCCAAAAACCGCGATAGATGCTTTGGACATGGGCAATTCTCCTTGATGTGTCTAATGACTAGATCGATAAACGATTTTCTTTGTCTATATCTGTAAGGGCTTATTTTGTCTTGCTAAAAAATAAGGCTTTAAGTGGTTTTTCGCTTATAAGAAATGGTATCAAAACGTGCATTAAGCCCATCATAAAGCAGTAATCGCCCAATTAATGGCTGGCCAGCACCAGTGATAAGCTTAATCACTTCCATAGCTTGCAGCGAGCCAATAACGCCCGGTAGCGCCCCAACTACTCCTGCTTGGGCGCAGCTTGGCACTGTTCCTTCTGGCGGTTCTACGGGGAAGAGATCACGGTAACGCGGATTATTATCCTTATAGGGCATTAATACTGTAACCGAGCCATCAAAGCGACCAATTGCGCCACTGACCAAAGGGCGACTTATATCTTCGCAAAGGTCTGCAAGAAGGTAACGGGTTGAAAAATTATCACAACCATCAACGATGATATCGTAATTTTCAAGCAATTGACGACCATTTTCGTTGGTAAGTCGCACATTTATCGCATGTATAGTGCTATGGGGATTGATTCTTGCAAGAGCGGCTTTTGCGCTTGTTACCTTGTCCTCACCAATTTTATCGCTGTCATGAATAATTTGGCGCTGCAAATTGGATAATGATACATGATCATCATCAATAATGCCGATAGTGCCAATGCCTGCGGCAGCAAGATATTGCAATACTGGGCTACCAAGACCGCCGGCGCCAATAACCATGACTTTGGCAGCTTTTAGTCTTTGTTGGCCAAGGCCACCAATTTCGGGTAAAACAATATGACGGGCATAACGTGATATTTCATCATTGCTTAATTGAATTTCATTTTGTTGCGTCATAATCTACCCTTGAAATATTATATACGTCATACATTTTAAAAATGAATTTGCGGAGTATATATATTTTTACTATGGTTCGTCTTTTCTACTTGATTTTTGTAAAAATCAAGTGCGCTCACTATATTCAGCAACAATAGCATAATATAAGAAATTAGACCATTATTTTAGAAAATGGGTCATAAAAGGTAGGTTTCAATGAAAATTGCTGTCCAGATGGATCATATAGCTTCCATAAATATAGCAGGTGATACGACTTTTGCTTTATGTCTTGAAGCGCAAAAACGCGGACATAGTCTTTTCCATTATACACCCGATCGCCTCTCCTTACGCGATGGTGAGGTGAGTGCGCGGGTTGAAGCGTTGAGCGTGCGTGATATTGTTGGCGACAATTTCACGCTTGGTGAAGCGCAGCGGACAAATTTGGCAGAAATGGATGTGGTTTTGCTTCGTCAAGATCCGCCTTTTGATATGAATTATATTACCACAACCCATATTTTAGAGCGAATCCATCCTAAAACTCTAGTTGTTAATGACCCTGCTTGGGTGCGGAATTCGCCAGAAAAAATATTTGTGACCGAATTTCCTGATTTGATGCCGCAAACATTAATTACTAAAGATCCTTTGGAAGTTGCGGCTTTTAGAGAAGAATTTGGTGATATTATTGTAAAGCCGCTTTATGGTAATGGTGGCGCTGGTGTATTCCATCTTAAAAAAGATGATCGTAATTTAAGCTCGCTTTTGGAAATGTTTGCACAAATGTTTCCGGAGCCCTTTATTGTTCAGCGCTATTTAAATGAAGTGCGCGGCGGCGATAAGCGCATTATTTTGATTGATGGCGAACCGGTTGGCGCAATTAATCGCGTGCCGTCTGAAAGCGATTCGCGCTCTAATATGCATGTTGGCGGCAGAGCTGAAAAGACTGAACTTACTAAGCGCGAGCAAGAAATTTGCGCTCGTATCGGTCCATCCTTGCGTGAACGTGGTTTTATTTTGGTTGGTATTGATGTTATCGGCGATTATATGACCGAAATCAATGTGACCTCACCAACCGGTGTACGTGAAGTTGCCAAATTTGGCGGCGCTGATATTGCAGCCTTGTTTTGGGATTGTGTGGAAAACAAGAAACAGGCATAAAAGCTTGTGAACTATTATTAGTTCTTTTGGATAAAATATGACATTATTAATAGCGATATTATGCTAGGCGTAATATCGCTATTTTTGCCTTTGACGCTATTAATGCGGCTAATATTGTCTTTTTATCTAATTTAAATAGTTGGATTATTACAATTGTTTCAGTTGGTTGGATCTTTTTGGGCTTTTGGAAAATCCTAGCGGCAGTAAAAATTGGTTAACTATGAAGCGCCGTTTATCTTGTCATAAATAAATTCTATATGCGCACGGATTTCTTTAGTTGTTTGTGAGCAAGTTATTGTTTCATATTGTTATTTTGAGAATTTTTCTAAAATGCTACATACATTCTTAGTAAAATCAATTGTCATAAAACTGTAATAAACCTGTCATAGAACGGTAACAGCATCTTTTTAAATGGAACTACAACCTGATTAAAATGACTGTCAGGACATTTTCAGTCCATATGCAAGGAGTTCATGGATGAACAGATTGTTATCAACTGCTGCCGCTTTGGCATTTGCTGTTACTTTTGCTGCTGGTGCAGCGCAAGCCCGCGATCAAGTTCAAGTGGCTGGTTCTTCAACTGTTTTGCCTTATGCAAAAATCGTTGCTGAAACTTTTGGCGAAACATTCCCTAATTTCAAAACTCCTGTTATTGAATCAGGTGGTTCTGGTGCTGGCATTAAAGAATTTTGCCGTGGCGTTGGTGAAAACACCATTGATATTGCCAATGCATCACGTGCTATGAAAACTAGCGAGTTGGAATCTTGTATTGCTGCTGGCGTTACCGATGTGCAGGAAGTGCGTATTGGCTATGATGGTATTGTTTTTGCAACCGATATTGCTGGTCCAGATTGGAAATTGAAGCCAGTTGATGTTTATAAAGCCCTTGCAGCACAAGTTGTTGTTGATGGCAAATTGGTTGATAATAAGGCCACCAAATGGAATGAAGTAAATGCCGATCTTCCAGCTTGGGATATTGCTGCTTATATTCCTGGCGAAAAACACGGTACACGTGAAGTTTTTGAAGAAAAGCTTATGACCGAAGGTTGTAAGGAAAGCGGCGCATTGGATGCGATGAAGGCTGCTGGTATTGATGAAAAGGCTGCAAAGTCAGCTTGTATTGCTGTGCGTAAAGACGGTAAAGCCGTTGATATTGATGGTGATTATTCAGAAACTCTAGCACGTATTTCTGCTAATAAGACTGGTGTTGGTGTATTTGGTCTTGCTTTTTATGAAAACAATGCGGATCGCTTGAAAGTTGCAACAATTGATGGCATTTCACCATCGGTTGAAACCATTGCAAGTGGCGAATATCCAGTATCACGTCCATTGTTCTTCTATGTTAAGAAAGCGCATTTGGGTGTTATTCCTGGTCTTAAGGAATATGTAGAATTCTTCCTTGATGACCAAATGGTTGGCCCTGATGGTCCTTTGGCTGCTTATGGTCTTGTTGCAGCGCCTGAAAGCGAGCGTGAAGCACAACGTAAAGCATTTGAAGATGGTACAGTAATGGCTGTTAAGAAGTAATTTAAGTGATGAGTAGCCGGCGCGAAGATGTTTTCGCGCCGGATTTTTTTGGGAAAGGCGAGTGATGACTATTTCTTGGGTCATAATTGTTATTTTGGGTGTAGGCCTCTTAGGATATATTCTTAGTCGTTCGCGCTCCCTTGCCATTGAACGGAGCGGCGGTAAGCTTCATTCGCGGCCAAATTACTATGCGTGGTGGACGCTGTTATTGGCTATTGTTCCATCACTAATTTTATTAACCGTTTGGGACGGGGGGGTAAAGGTCGCGCTAGAACAAAGTGTTTCATCTCAAATTCCTCAATCATCCGATATTGCATCATCACAGCCAGGAAATGTACAAAATCATAGCCTTATTATGGGTATGGTCCGCAATCTTGCAGATGGTTTTGTAAAAGCAGGCGGCGATTTAGATGCCTATAAATCCAATACATATGAAGATATCCGCAAAAAATTTAACGAAAAAGGTATTTTTTTAGCCGAGCAAGGGCAAGATTATATGGTACCTTTGGCGGTTGATTGGGCGCAAAAGTCCAAAAATCTTTTTATGCTTGGTGATGTTTTTGCCGTATTGCTAACTATTGTTGGTTTTCTATATGGTTTAAATGGTGTTAAGGCTCAACAGCGCGCTCGAAACAAAGTTGAAAAAATGGTGCTAGTTGGTTTAATCCTAGCATCAGTTATTGCCGTTTTTACGACAGTTGGCATCGTGTTTTCAATGCTGTTCCAAACGATTTCTTTCTTTAAGTCAGTGCCGTTAAGCAATTTTTTCTTGGGTACGGTTTGGGATCCGCGTTTTTCGGCTGCAGGATCTGATGCAATCGGCCAGTTTGGTCTTTTACCTTTGCTCGCCGGTACTTTTTACATTGCTTTTGTCTCTATGCTTTTTGCGGTGCCCATTGGGCTTTTTGCCGCTATTTATATGTCAGAATATGCATCATCAAAGGTGCGCAGTGTTGTTAAGCCGCTTTTAGAAATTTTGGCTGGTATTCCAACAATTGTTTATGGTTTATTTGCCCTATTAACAGTTGGCCCTTTTTTGCGTGATATTTCAGCAGCACTTGCTGGTGGTCATGCCTTTATCATGTCGCAAAGTGTGCTAACCGCCGGTCTTGTGATGGGTATCATGCTCATTCCCTTCGTATCATCCCTATCAGATGATATTATTAATGCTGTGCCGCAGGCGATGCGTGATGGGTCTTATGGATTAGGTGCAACTCAATCTGAAACAATAAAACGTGTGACCTTGCCTGCCGCCTTACCTGGTATTGTCGGCGCGTTACTTTTAACAGCGTCACGTGCGATTGGTGAAACGATGATTGTTGTTTTGGCCGCTGGTGTCGCGGCAAATATCTCAATAAACCCCTTTGAGCCAATGACTACGATTACGGTTAAAATCGTCAATCAGTTAACTGGTGACCTTGAGTTTAACTCACCACAAACGCTTGTTGCTTTTGCTCTCGGTATTACACTGTTTTTTATAACCCTTGTTATTAACATTTTTGCCCTTTACATTGTGCGCAAATATCGGGAGCAATATGAATGAGTGAGATCTCAATGAGTGCAGCCCCAAAACCACGCCGTGATATTGGTTTAAAAAAGCGCTATCGTGCCGAACGTCGTTTTAAGGCCTATGGCATATCAGCAATTGCAATTGGCATATTATTTCTTTTAATTTTGATGACCTCGATTCTATCAAATGGCTATACGGTTTTTGGGCAAACGACCATGATCCTATCTGTCAAACTTGATAAGGCGATTATTGATCCGAAAGATCAACGGGCGACCAATCCAAATGTTTTGCTGACGGCTAATTATCCGCTATTGGTTAGAAACTCATTGGCTGAACAGCTTGGCGTGTCCTTGGATGACCGTGCTAAATTGCGCCAGATTAATGCGATGTTTTCTGATGGTGTCCGTGTGCAATTGCGTGAAATGGTGACTAAGGATCCAAGCATTATCGGTTCAACCCAAACGGTAAAAGTATTAGCATCAAGTGATATCGACCAAGCCTATAAAGGCCATATTGATCTTTCAGCTCCTGAAACAAACCGGAAAGTAAGTGATCAGCAAGTTGCTTGGATGAATGAACTTGCTAAGGATGGTGCGCTATATAAAGCTTTTAATACTGGCTTCTTTATTAATCCACCATCAAGCCGTCCTGAAATGGCTGGGCTTGGTGTTGCTTTCATTGGTTCACTTTATATGATGCTGATTGTGTTGGTACTTGCATTGCCAATTGGTGTTGCAGCAGCGATTTATTTAGAAGAATACGCAAGGAAAAATAAGTTTAACGATATTATTGAAGTAAACATCAATAATCTTGCTGCTGTTCCCTCTATTGTTTTTGGTCTGCTCGGTCTTGCCATTTTCATTAATGCTTGGGGCTTGCCGCGTTCGTCAGCTTTGGTTGGCGGCTTGGTTTTAACCTTGATGACATTGCCGACAATCATCATTGCAACACGTTCAGCCTTGCGTGCTGTTCCACCATCTATCCGCACAGCGGCTCTTGGTGTGGGTGCATCAAAAACCCAAATGGTTTTCCATCACGTGCTACCCTTGGCAGCACCTGGAGTACTAACGGGTACAATTATTGGCATGGCACGCGCTTTAGGTGAAACCGCACCATTATTGCTTATTGGTATGGTGGCGTTTGTTGCCAATTATCCGGTAACGCCTTTTGATCCTGCAACCGCATTGCCGGTACAAATCTTCATGTGGATTTCTGAAGCTGAACGTGGTTTTCAAGAACGCGCATGGGGTGGTATTATTGTTTTGCTTGCCTTTATGACTTTGATGAACATAACAGCCGTTATTTTGCGCCGCAGATTTGAGCGCCGTTGGTAGTGAGCGGTTGGAACAAAACCAAATTTTAAGGTATTAAAGTGAATTTTTGACGTTAATTTTAGCCAGTTCGGCATAAACTAAAATTATATGGCAAATAGACTTTTAAAGGAAATGGCTGATGGAGCCCAAGATGAATATCAAAATGCGTGGACAAGATGTGCGGGTCTTTTATGGCGACAAGGAAGCGTTACACGGCGTAAATCTTGATGTGCCTGAAAACATGGTCACGGCCTTGATTGGGCCATCAGGTTGCGGTAAATCGACATTTCTTCGTTGCCTTAATCGTATGAATGATACCATTGACGGTGCACGCGTAACAGGTCTTTTGACCCTTGATAATGAGGATATTTATGATCCTAGTATTGACGTTGTCGAGCTACGCGCAAGGGTTGGTATGGTGTTCCAAAAGCCAAATCCTTTTCCAAAATCTATTTATGAAAATGTGGCCTATGGTCCGCGTATTCATGGTTTGGCTAAAAATGCAGCCGCGCTTGATGAAATCGTTGAAAAAAGTCTTATTAAAGCTGGTCTTTTTGAAGAGGTTAAAGATCGCTTGAAAGAGCCTGGAACGGGTCTTTCTGGTGGCCAACAGCAGCGTCTTTGCATTGCGCGTGCTATTGCTGTTAGCCCCGAAGTCATTTTGATGGATGAGCCATGCTCGGCGCTTGATCCGATTGCGACCGCCCGTATTGAAGAACTCATCGACGATTTGCGCCAAAATTATACAATTGTTATTGTGACGCATTCGATGCAGCAAGCGGCGCGTGTTTCGCAATTTACTGCAATGTTCCATTTGGGTGATCTGGTCGAGGTTGGTGAAACTGAGATGATGTTTACATCGCCTAAGGAACAACGGACTCAAGATTATATTACGGGCCGTTTTGGCTGATTTATAAGGGATAAAGCTCATGCCTACGCATATTGTTCGCTCTTTCGATGAAGAATTGCAGTATTTAACCCAACGAATTGGCGAGATGGGTGGCTATGCGGAACGCATGGTGGAACGCTCGGTCGATGCTATTATTCGTGATGATTTAATGCTTGCTGATGAGGTTGTAGCAGAAGATCGTATTCTTGATGAAGCTGAACGCGAAATTGACGAACGTGCAGTGACAATCATTGCTAAGCGCCAACCAATGGCGATTGATTTGCGTGAAGTTGTTGGAGCTATTCGCATTGCTGCCGACTTGGAGCGCGTTGGTGACATGGCCAAGAATATTGGCAAGCGTGCTGCGGCGATTTCTGAAAATCGTCAACCAACTTCGTTTTATCGTGGCTTGGAAAATTTCGCGTCTCTTGCTGTAAACCAGTTGAAAGAAGTCCTTGATGCCTATTCCATGCGCTCGCTTGAGCGCATTGATATTGTGCGCAAGAAAGATGAAGAACTAGATGCTATCTATACATCGCTTTTCCGTGAATTGTTGACCTATATGATGGAAGATCCGCGCAATATTACTGCTTGTACGCATTTATTATTTTGCGCCAAAAATATTGAACGCATTGGCGATCATGCGACCAATATCGCTGAGACGGTTCATTATATCATCAGTGGCAATTATCCGACCAATGAACGACACCGCGAAGATTTAACTCACACTTTGGTGACGGAAGAGTTGGAACAAAAATAAGACTTTGGTTTCATATTGGGGGAGTGGACTTTTCCCATATAAGGATTAAGGGTAACAATAGAATATATCAGCTCGTTAAAAATGTTGGAGTGAATATTCATCCTTAATAGGCCTAAAATATTAGATTTTTAGACGTGATATCCATGAGGGGGATCACGAGCAATATTGCTATGGCATGTCACAGCATAAATGCCTGTGAAAAATTATATTCAGCCATAGGAGTATTGTATGTTTGATTAACCACTCATGGTTTTTTGTGAGGGACGTGGAAAATATGGCGCGAGTACCAGAAGTTGCGGTTGTTGAAGATGAAGATGCACTAACAATCTTATTGCGCTACAATCTTGAAGCTGAGGGCTATAAGGTGCGAGTCATTATGCGGGGAGATGACGCCGAGTTCGAGTTGGAGGAAAACCGACCTGACCTTGTTTTGCTGGATTGGATGTTACCTGGACTATCCGGCATAGAATTATGCCGCCGCTTGCGCCAGCGTGATTCAACCGCTCATTTACCGATTATTATGCTAACTGCGCGCGGCGAAGAAAATGAGCGTGTACGTGGATTGTCAGTTGGCGCTGATGATTATGTGACTAAGCCTTTTTCAATACCAGAATTAATGGCACGCGTTAAAGCATTATTGCGGCGGGTTAATCCAAGTACTTTGGCGCATGTTTTGTCCAATAATGATTTAACTCTTGATCGGCAACAGCACCGCGTTTTTTTCAAAGATGTTGAAGTAAAACTAGGGCCGACAGAATTTCGCTTGCTTGAGTTTTTTATGATGGCACCTGGTCGCGTCTTTACGCGAACGCAATTATTAGATGCAGTGTGGGGCAATGATAATTTTGTTGATGACCGTACGGTCGATGTTCATATTCGCCGGTTGCGTAAAGCGATTAATATTGGTGAAAAAGATCTTATTCGCACAGTGCGTGGCACTGGCTATTCCTTCGGATAAGTGCTTGGGCAACAAATTTTTGCTGCGTTAAAATTGCATAATTTGCTATAGAATTGGATTAAATTTGTGGATGTTAACTCTTTCTTAAACATAAGAACATGTTTTAGCATTGGTTTTGCAGCACAGTGCTGTCATTAACTTTTATTTAGGAACATAACGCCAAAATTGAGTATAAAGCGATTATATTGCGTTGATTTGGTGTTTTTTATGACAAAATTACCATTTTGCCTTTTTTTCGCCATATATATTACGATTGTGTAATCCGGCACTATGCCTTGGATAAATTAAAGAGTGAGAAGTCTATTGCGGTTTTCAATTAAAGCGAAATGGATGGCACTGGTGGGAGTATTGCTTGCTCCGCTTGTTGTTACAGGTTGTTCCAATAGTGGGAAGAGCATTGCAAGCCTTGGTGGTGAAAAGACCTATTCTTACCCATTAAGTGAGCGCACTTGTTTAGAGCGGGCAATGTTTTTTGAGTCTAACCGTTCTAGCCGTGAAGGCATGATTGCTGTTGGTACTGTGGTTATGAACCGCGTTAATTCAAGTCATTATCCAAAGACCATTTGTGCCGTAGTTGGTCAGCCTAAGCAATTTGCGCCAGGCGTATTGACCCGTCCAATGAATTCTAAGGCTATGCCTGATGTTCAAGCTGCTGCTGATGCCGTATTGCGCGGTGAACGCCACCAAAAATTGAAGAATGCTATGTTCTTCCATACTGCTGGTCTTAAATTCCCTTATCGCAATATGCATTATACTTTGGTTGCCGGTGGCAATGCGTTTTATGAAAAACGTGGCCGCGATGGCAATTTGCAGCTTGCAGTTAATGATCAGCCTTATAATGTTGCTTTAGCCTTTGCTCAGGAAAAGAACGGCGCAGCGCCGAAATTTGATCGCATTATCCGTCAAGAAGCTGAAGCCCGTAGCGAAGCCATTGCAGTTGCTCAGAACATTGAAACAGCTAAGCCTGTTGCAATGCAGCAAGTTGCTATGCGTGAAGCTGCACCAATCGCTAGTCAATCACAAACTCATGCAGTGCGACAGGATGCGGTTGCAGCAATTATCGAGCATGTCCCCGTGCCAATGCCATCGCCGCGTGCCGAGCATGAAGAGACTGTTGCCCTTGGCTATGCAATTCCAGAAGCCCGTCATGCTGATGTCATCGGTGCCATGTTATTGCGACAGCAAAACCAATAATATTAAGATTTAATGATTATCGTTTTTTAAAGGGCGCTTTAAGCGCCCTTTAATTTATTAAAAACATTTTCATAATGGATAAAATGAATAAACTATTGCCCGCCTATTAATTTTACATCTCATTTGATAGTTGTAATATTAATCTAACAACTCAACGACTTTTGCTAAGGTTTAAGCGAAATTATAATGCATGAATATGTTTTTTGATAAATTGCAAAGCGATTGCCGTGCTAATATGTGGCGCGCTCAATATCCCATAGTAGAACTGTATATGCGTGCTGAAAATGCGGTTATTGCAATATATAGTTAGAAAATAATGATAATTATGAGCGAATCTAACGCCGATTTAGAAATATAGGACGAGGATGTAAGCATGAAAAATAAGATGGTTCGCAGACTTGTTTTAAAAGGTAGTGCCGCTTTAACGCTATTATCTTTGACACCTAGTTTCGGTATTTCAAATACTAACAAGGCTGGCCCTTCTGCCTGTTCTGCGCCAGAAAAATTGAATGAAGAAGATTTATCAAACTCGAAATCTTTGAAAGATAAAGAGCCGAAGCGAGCCATGGTCTATTGGCTTTATACAAAAGATGGTAGTGGCATGGCGCAAGCTGATCTTCACCAGGAAATTTATCGCAAGCGTTTGATAGGATCAACGGCTGTCAGCCATAAAATCGTAGTTTAGGCTCGTATATAATAGCGTTTGTTTTTAACCATTGATAAACTTGTTGACTCATGGATTTAATGCAGTGGATTGCTAATTGTCTTCGGCTGAAAATATAATCTAACAAAAGCCTTTGACCAAAAACGCCCTATTTTCATATGGTATTTTGAATGCAATCTATGCGTTATTGTGCGTAAATTCCAAATGGTAGAAACTTTGTTGCAAAGAAAATGCCCTGAATTTTCATTCAGGGCATTTTAATAAACAATAAGAGAATGTGTAATTAGAGCTGACGCTCGACCATTAATTTCTTAATCTCGGCAATTGCCTTGGCAGGATTAAGGCCTTTAGGGCAGGTTTGCGTGCAGTTCATAATGGTATGGCAGCGATAAAGCCGGAAGGGATCTTCAAGCTTATCAAGGCGGTCACCAGTTGCTTCATCGCGTGAATCTGCAATCCAACGATAGGCCTGCAATAAAACTGAGGGCCCCAGATAACGATCCCCATTCCACCAATAGCTTGGGCAAGATGTTTGGCAGCAAGCACATAAAATGCACTCATAAAGCCCATCAAGTTTCAAGCGGTCATCATGGCTTTGTAGCCATTCTTTTTCTGGTGTTGGCGATACGGTTTGCAACCAAGGCTCGATCAAACGATGCTGGGCATAGAAACGATTAAGATCTGGCACAAGATCCTTAACCACTGGCATTGAAGGCAATGGATAGACCTTAATTGGGTGCTTAACTTCATCCATGCCGGTAATACAAGCAAGGGTGTTAGAGCCATCAATATTCATGGCGCATGAACCGCAAATACCTTCACGGCAAGAACGACGTAACGTTAAAGTCGGGTCAACATGATTTTTGATGTATAAAAGACCATCCAAAATCATTGGCCCGCATGAATCGCGATCCACATAAAAAGTGTCAAGGCGTGGATTTTCGCCATCATCTGGCGACCAACGATAAATACGAAATTCCGTTAGGTTTTGGTTTTGCTCTGGCTTTGGCCAGACCTTGCCTTTTTTAACCGTGGAATTTTTGGGAAGGGTCATTTGAACCATAATTTTGCTCCCCTAGTAAACGCGCTTCTTAGGCGCGATTTTCTTTGGATCAATACCACCATCTTCATAGCGGGTAAGTGGATCCACATGCACAGCACGATAGGAAAGACTAACTTCGCCTTCCGGTGAAAGATGAGATAGTGTATGCTTACGCCAGTTGACATCATCGCGATCTGGGAAATCCTCACGGGCATGAGCGCCGCGGCTTTCCTTACGTGCAACAGCCGAGTAAACGGTACAAATTGCATTGGCCATCAGATTATCAAGTTCCAATGTTTCCATCAAATCTGAATTCCAGATCATCGAGCGGTCTGTCACTTTCACATCTGGTAATTCTTTCCAGATAGCAGAAATACGTTCGCAACCACTTATTAGCGAATCTTCTTGACGGAAAACAGCCGCATCTTCCTGCATGGCGCGTTGCATCTTGTCACGTAGCTCGGCTGTGGGGATTGAGCCATTGGCAAAACGAATGCGGTCAAAGCGTTCCATGATTTTGTCACAAGCTTCAATATTAAGCTCAGGAATTGGACCATCGCGGTCAATTACTTTTGCAGCCCGCAAAGCGGCAGCACGACCAAAAACCACCAAATCGATAAGCGAGTTAGAGCCAAGACGATTGGCACCATGAACTGAAGCGCAACCTGCTTCACCCACTGCCATTAGGCCTGGTTGAACGCGATCATTATCTTCTTCAGTTGGATTTAACACTTCGCCCCAATAATTGGTTGGAATACCGCCCATATTATAGTGAACGGTTGGCAATACTGGAATTGGGTCTTTGGTAAGATCAACACCAGCGAAAATACGGGCTGATTCAGAAATACCAGGTAAGCGTTCATGAAGAATAGCTGGATCAATATGGCTAAGAACGAGAAAAATATGGTCTTTCTTTGGACCAACACCGCGTCCTTCGCGAATTTCAATGGTCATGCAGCGTGATACAACGTCACGCGATGCGAGATCCTTGAAAGATGGCGCATAACGCTCCATGAAGCGCTCGCCCTCAGAGTTGATGAGATAACCACCTTCACCGCGTGCGCCTTCAGTAATCAAACAGCCAGAGCCGTAAATACCCGTTGGATGGAATTGTACAAATTCCATATCCTGCAAAGGTAGACCTGCACGTGCAACCATGCCGCCGCCATCACCAGTACAGGTATGGGCAGAAGTTGCTGAGAAATAAGCGCGGCCATATCCACCAGTTGCTAACACAACCATCTTGGCAGAAAAACGGTGAATTGTACCGTCATCAAGGTTCCAAGCCACAACGCCAGTACAAACACCGTCAGTCATGATGAGATCAAGTGCGAAATATTCAATGAAAAATTGCGCATTATGTTTTAGGCTTTGGCCATAAAGCGTATGCAAAATGGCATGGCCGGTACGGTCAGCGGCCGCGCAAGTACGCTGCACGGGTGGGCCTTCACCAAATTCAGTGGTGTGGCCACCAAAGGGGCGTTGATAAATCTTGCCTTCTTCGGTACGCGAGAATGGCACGCCATAATGTTCAAGCTCATAAACCGCAGCAGGTGCTTGACGGGTGAGGTATTCCATCGCATCCATGTCGCCAAGCCAGTCAGAGCCCTTGATGGTGTCATACATGTGCCATTGCCAGTTATCAGGCCCCATATTGGATAGGGATGCGGCAATGCCGCCCTGTGCGGCTACTGTATGCGAGCGGGTTGGGAACACCTTGGTAATACAAGCGGTTTTAAAACCTTGCTCGGCCATGCCCAAGGTTGCACGCAAACCAGAGCCACCAGCGCCAACAACAATAACATCGAACTCGTGGTCGATATATTGATAGGATTTTTTATCCTGCGCTGCCGAAGCATTTGAATTATTACTTGCCATGGAATTTAACCTCCCAAAGCGATTTTTACGAGCGCAAAAAGACAGGCTGCACCCATAATGAAACAAAAGAAAATATTAAGCGATAGGATAAAAACGCGGAGATAATGATTAGGGAAATAATCCTCAATAATTACCTGCATGCCTAATTTCATATGATAAATGCCAGCAATAACCATTACTGCCATAACAACTGCAATAATCGGGTTTGATAAATAGCTGATAACGGTTGCATAATCTTTACCAACCAACATGATGAGCAAGATGATAAAGAAAATAAATAGCGGCACATTTGCAAAGGCTGTCAAACGTTGGCGCCAAAAATGGTCAGTACCATGTTTAGCGGAACCAAGACCAATGCTTTTATTAAGCGGTGTTCTAAAATCTTTCATCACACCCTCCTAGCGCACAACATAGACAACATAGCCGACAATCCAAATAAGGAAATAAGGAGTGTCAGAACAATTGAAACTACAATGGTTGACCAAGCCGTTTTGATGGCTAAGTTTTTCTCTAAAAGAGCAGGATTGGTATCCCAGAATAAATGGCGCACACCACCTACAAGATGGTGAACAAGTGCCAAAGTATAAAGGAATAGTACCGTGCGCCCTAAAAATGAGCCAAAGAGCCAATTAACTTTTTCAAAAGCAACTTCACCCATTGATGCTGAAATAATCCAAGCAGCAAATAAAAATGTGCCGAAATAAAGCGCGCCACCTGTCGCGCGATGGGCAATAGACATTGCCATCGTAATCGGCCAACGGTAAATCTGAACGTGGGGTGAAAGAGGCCGTCCAGAAGGTGTCGTATCTGTCATGAGCGTTCCTGACCTGACATGTGATCGTGATATTGCAAAAAACAATATCGGCAAAATAATGAATCCGTTTCCATTCTTAAAGAATCAAAACAGCTTTTTCTGCCGTGTAAGAAAAAATTCTCACACATTCGACCGACTGCCTGATGAAGCGGATTAAAGGTCACGTTCACGGGCGTACGGCTTGGCAACGGCGCAAAACGCCGCTCAGCTTGCTTTGCTTCTAATGCGGAATTTGATTCACGTCAAAGCAAGAAAGCATTTTTTCGATCAAAAGATTGAGAAAATAGAAAAAATTGTGTAAAAATATAGTTTTAATCGTTTAAAAAACTTGATTAAAATTTGAAGGTTTTTTAGTTTTTTATTTAAAAACGACTCAATAACCAATTTGGGTTGTTGGTTGCGATGGTTAACTCCTTCTGGTTTCATACGTTAATGCTATTACTCAATTGTTGATTTCCAGATTTGAGGGGGGGCAAAAAGATGTGTTATGTTTTCTTTGATTTCACCGATGTCATCAAGGTAAAGAATATAAAGATTTTTGCGAGCGCGTGAGCAGGCTACATAAATGAGATTTTGGGTGTTTTCTAGTTTTGATAATGCTACCTCATCGAGCAATTTGTCATTGCCTTGCGTATTATCTGAGCTTAAAGATTTAAAGTAATCTAAAAACTTATTTCTATTTTTTGTTCCAAAATGATGCTCCATAATAATAACAACATTATCATATTGCTCACCTTTGGTCCCGTGATAGGTATGATAACGGATATTTTTTTCCTTACCCTTATCTTCAATAAAATCAAACCAATTTAGCCATATTCTTAGATCAAGGTCTAAAAGGTTTTTGGTGAGCTCAATAGCTTTTTTATCTTCTTCATTTTGTTGTTTTGCTGTTATCTTATTGTTCATGTCGTTACTATTTTTAGTTTTAGAAAATGGTTTCCATTTTGTGTAAATTGAATTTTCAATAAATTTTTCAAATGCGCCAAAACTTTCATTGGTAATATTTGAAGCACCAAAAAAATTGCGCAAAATACATTGGGTGACTTCATCGCCGTTTGTGTAACTGGCAATATGTTGAATAAAGTTGCGAAGTTTTTCGCCGGTAAATGCCATTAAATTTTTTACTGCGCCTTGCGCTTGTTTAACTGTGACGTCTGTTTGTCCAATTAAATCATAGTAAGTTGTTTTTTTATCCTTTAATTTTTTATAGAGGCTTAATACATTATATATGATAACAAGAGCAGGATGAAGTTTATCAATTTGCCTAGATAGTATCTTGGTATTTAGTTCTTGAAAATATATAAGACCTGAATCGCTTATCAAACTATAAACTTCGTTAAAACATTCTAATTCTGCTAGTAATCTGTTGATTAGAACAAGACAATCAATTTTAGGTTCAGAGATTTGTTGTCTTATTGAGGCAATATTGGGAGCGCTTGCTTGTAAATTCTGCTTTATAAATTGTATAAAATTAGCGATATTTTCTTGTTTATTTCGTTCGTGTTCCGTACAATAATAAAACTCGACTGCGCCTTCCGTATTACTTGGATCAATCGGTTGTTGTTTAATTTCATCATTGCGAATTTTATTAATAATATCAATAATTATTTTAGGTGATCGACGATTATATATTTTATTAATGATTTTCAGATTTGGATGTATTTTTGTTAGCTTGCCACCAATGCCATTATCATAAATTTTTTGCTTATTATCGCCAAAATAGCCAAGGAGAAAATTTTTATTTTTTGCGCTTTCTTCGATGGTAGATTTATCTAGTGTTGCAAGTAAGTTAACAACCTTTTCATTCGTGTCCTGATATTCGTCGACAAAGATATATGGGAATTGATCGGTTAAAATGCGCTGTAGCGTTGGATATTTTATAATAAGCTGTTCGCTATATTCAATAAGTGTATCATGGCCAATAAGGAACTTGTCTAATTGATCAAAATTTGATTTGCCGTCATATTTCACTTCAAATTTAGAATTATTTAGTTTTAATTTTTTTAATGTTTCCATAAGTCGGCGTTGCTTATCAATAGCCTGGAATAAATTCTTAAATTTCGCGACATTTTTTAAAGCATCACTTAAAAAATCATATTGATCAATTAATTGTGCAAAAACCTCTTTAAATTCTTTTGAGTTAGCAGTCTCATTATCCCAGAATAGTTGCCTATTTTCCAGTACAATTTTTTTGAATGTTTCCATCTTGGGAGCTAACTTAATAAAGTTTTTCTCATCTTTAAAACCATTTATTTTATTGTCTAGATCCGCTAATTCGCTATCTATTTTTTCTTTATGTAATAATAAAAGCTCATCATTGTATCGTTTAATAATATCCCATAATACATCATGAATAGTTGATATGGTGAGAAATTGTGAATTGCCTAAACGCTGTTTCAATTCATTGGCTGCAACATTGGTATAGGTGATGCAAAGCAGGCCTTGTTTGTGCTTTTTTAAAATGTTATGTTTGTTGATTAATATATGTTTGATTGCTTCAACTAAGGCGTGGGTTTTACCAGCGCCAGCACCAGCATTAAAGCAAAAGCTTTCAAACCTATCAATTGCAGCAAAAATATCATCTTGTATTTGCTGCTCGTTTCGTAAGTTTTGATTAATTGACAATTTTTTCTCCCCCATTGCCGACCGTTAATTTATCATTAATCCACTTAAACCCATCTTCAATATATTGAGGCAGCTTTGGTGGTTTCGTTGGCTCAGTTGTTAATATTTTATATAAAAAAGTTCCCATAAATTTCGATTTTTCTTTATTTATGTGAAGTTTATCATATAATTCAAATGAATGAGCCTCCAATAGGGTAGAGGGTGAGGTAGAGTCACCAACAATTTCTTTGTAAATATTTGGTTTTATTTCTTTTAAGGTTTCTTGCAATAATGGATTGTCTGAGTTGGTTAAAATAATCGCTTCTTCTAAACTTGTGGCATAATAGTCGCTAATTTTATCCTTTTGAAAAACTACGCATAAATTTCCATCTTCATGATAGTTATCATAGGGCAATTTTCCACTTTTATCATTAAAAAAAGATTTGAGTGTTTCATTGCTTGTTACGTGATCGGTTAAATCATCAAGTTGTTTATATTCATTGGTTTTTCCATCATCAATATCAGCTTTAGTGGCTTGGCTTCTTTCCCAACGTTCTCTTGTAATATCTAAATCCGTGATGATGAGGCAAGGAATTTGTAATAATTTGATAAGCGGCAAGTAGACTTTTGCATGGCTGCCATCAATGCGGAAAACTGAAATATAATGTTTTTTTAATTCATCATCTTGCGCAAGATAATGTTGAAGATAAGTCTCTTCAGTTGCGCCTTCAACAAAAATAACAGCATCAGCAAAAAACAGTTCAGAAGCTTTATATTTAATATGCTTTTTTAAAAATTTAAAATTATTTTCAGCTTCTTTTTCATCATTTGTTTTTCCACTGCTTTCCATTTCCGTTTCAATAATTGTATCACAAAGCGGAATGGACATCGCAAATTTACCATGATTGGTTAAATAGTTAATATTATTAAATGAATTGCTACTATGGATTTTACTATTTACAACATGTGACGAATGCGTGGTTATAATAATTTGAAATTGTAATTCGGGTTTTTTGTCACTAAAGGACAGCGCTTTTGCAACTGCATTATCAATTCGTTTAATAAAAAATTCCTGCATTTGTGGATGCATAAAGACTTCAGGCTCTTCAATTATAAAAAGATTAAGGCGACTTTGATGGGAATCTTTTTCATAACTATCAATGTAATGAATAATTTCGGCAACAATGGTGATTAGATTAATGTAGCCAAGCCCAAATTGATTTTCAGGTATAAAATCCTCACCATCGCGAAAAATATATTTAATCATATCCCTCCAAAGGGCATCAGTTGTTACGTTTCCTTCCAATTTCAAATCAACATGGTTTTGACTGGCAATCTTTGATACTATGTTTTGTACTTTTTTCTCGATTTCCCTAATATAGTTTTTAACTATTTTATTAATTTTTAAAACTTCTTCGTCAACTGGTTTAATTTGATTTGAATTTTCTCTTTTTTCCTTCTTTATAAAAAGTAAAAATATTTCATGAAACTTTTTTGATAGGATTGCCCCTGCCATATCTCTATTTGCTGCAATATTTTTTATGCAAATTAAATTACTTAATAAAAAGTTAGAAACTTCTACACCATTTTTATTATGATAGGTTCTTTCAAATTCATTTGCATCATCATCAATCAGTTTACATAATTCTTCAAATTGTTGATATTCTAAATCTATTTTGTTGCTTTCGTCGTCATCTTTTGCGGTTGCTGATTTTAGCGTTAATAATTTTTCAAAAAAAATTTTATTAAACTTTTGCGTATCTTTAACTTGATAGCGAATTATAATATCAACGGTTATGTCTTCATCTAAATTATCATTAATTGATAAAAATGGTGCGATATGGGTAATATAATTTTGTTGTTCATTTTGGCCAATTGCTACTTGAACGGTAAATTCTAATTGCGGCGGCGTTGGCTCTGCAGTTTCATAAAAGGCCGAATATTTTTTTATTAAGTCTTTTAAATAGGAGACATTAAAGTCACTCGATTTAAGCCGCGTTGAATTTGATGATGCTAAATATGATAGAGCATTGGTTATTGTTGTTTTACCAGTATTATTTTTGCCAATAACAAGTGTGCTAGATTGTGCAATATTTGTTTCGGAAGCATGTAATAGAGAGGCGTGGACAAATTCAATCTTATTATTTTCTGTGCCAAATTTTCGGTAATTTTTGATTGTTAAACTTTCCAAATGCATATTTTATTCCCCAATTTTAAGCTTCTTTATTATTCACCATTTTAAAATACTTTCAATGTTCTTTTTCTTTAAATGAGAAAAGCTATAGTGTTTTAAAAAAAACATAGGCTTCAAAAGAATAGTCACCGTGATTAATCTGCACGACATAATGAGTTTGACTATATGTTATTGAGAAGTGATTTCAATCAATAGCCCATCAAGATTGCAAAGTGATTCACATAAATTTTGTTAGAAAATACGCAAGATAAAATAGTTTTTGCGCAAATTTGGATACGGAAAAGCAAAAATATGAAAAAATATATATGCATTTTTTACATTAAACCGATTTAAAAATGCTTTGAATAAAATTTAAATTTGACACGAGTAAAAATTTACCCTTACACTCAGCATCGTGAGAAGCAGAGGAGTTGGCGGATTTTATTAAAGGCGTTTTTTGCCTATCAAATTAAGTTATTGGATGTTTTAGCAAGCTATTTTAGCAGAAATTCTGCAATTACAATTCTTTAATTACAATGGTTTGGCATATAAAAAGCTTTTTAAAAAATCGGACTCATATTTAAGCTGTTCTGATGCTTTGGTTGTCCAAATGTTTGGGATTATCCAAATGTCTGGATGTCTTTAATGATCGCAAATGCGTTTCGTGCAAATATTATGGAGATTTACATGGGTATTAAAAAGACAATCTTTACATTGATGTTAAGTGCAGCAGCTTGCTTTACGTCAAATGCTTTTGCAGATGGTATTGGTGCTTCACTCCTTACCCAGCAGCATCCATTTTATATTGAACTTGCAGATGCTATGAAAGCTGAAGCCAAGGAAAAAAATGTGGCATTGGAAGTAAGCATCGCTAACCAAGATCTTAACAAGCAATTATCCGATGTTGAAGATTTTATCACCAAAGGCGTTGACGTTATCATAATTTCACCGGTTGACAGTAAAGGCGTTTATGCGGCAATTGCAAAAGCCAATGCCGCTGGCATCAAGGTAATTACGGTAGATGTTCCTGCCGCGGAAGGTGATGTTGTTTCTCATATTGGTACCGATAATTATACTGGCGGCGTTAAAGCTGGTGAATTGATGGCCAAGATCCTTGATGGCAAGGGTGAAGTTGCAATCATCGATTATCCAACCGTGCAGTCGGTTGTAAACCGTATCGAAGGCTTTAAAAAAGCGCTTGAAAGCTATCCTGATATCAAAATTGTTGCTCAACAAGCAGGCATCACTCGTGCCGATGCTTTGTCTGTGGCGCAAAACATCCTTCAAGCCAATGATAATATTACTGGTATTTTCGGCTTTGGTGATGATGCTGCCCTTGCCGCAGCTGTTGCCGTTAAAGCTGCGAATATGAGTGATAAGGTTGCTGTTATCGGCTTTGATGGCATGAAAGAAGCGCGCGATGCAGTTGATAGTGATCCAGTAATGGTGGGCGTCATTCAACAGTTCCCTGATCAAATGGGCAAACTTGCCGTTGATACGGCTGTAAAAGTCATTGCTGGCGAAGAGGTACCTGCTGAACAGCCTATCGTTCCTGGTGTTTATACAAAGCAAAAATAGGTTAAATGATGGACCGGACAGATAAAATCATCCTTTCCTTGAAGGATATTCAAAAGTACTTTGGCCCAGTAAAAGCTATTAAAAATATGCAACTTACTGTGCGCCAAGGAACTGTGCATACTTTATTGGGTGAAAACGGTGCCGGTAAATCCACCTTGATGAAAGTTCTTGCGGGTGTTTATCCGCAAACGGCGGGGCGAATCATATTTGATGGTGAGCCTTATAGCCCAAAAAACCCGCGTGAAGCGGTTGCCAAAGGCTTATCGATTGTTTTTCAAGAGTTAAGCCTTTGCAATAATATGAGTGTTGCTGAAAATATTTTTGCAACCCATGAGCCACAACGTTTTGGCTTTATTAATGACAGACAATTGCGCAAAGAAGCAGATGAGTTGATCGCCTATTTGGGGCTACCAATCCGTGCTAGAGACAAAGTGGGCGATCTGTCAATTGCCCAGCGCCAATTGGTCGAAATTGCCAAAGGTTTGAGTAAACCAGCTAAAGTTCTTATTCTTGATGAGCCGACCTCATCCCTATCCGATTCAGAAGCTGAAATCTTATTTTCATTGATTGACCGTTTGAAAGAACGTGGAACGGCTATCATTTATATTTCCCATCGCATGGAAGAAATCATGCGTTTATCGGATGATATAACGGTTATTCGCGATGGCGAATATATCGACACAAAACGTCGTCAGGATACCAATATTGATGAATTAATCGCAATGATGGTTGGGCGAAAAATGGATGAAATTTATCCCCCCGCCCTTTCTAGCCCTAATTTTGAAAAAATATCTCCAATTTTAGAAGTAGAAAAACTATCGTTTAAAGATGAATTTCAAGATGTTTCTTTTGCTATTCGTCCAGGTGAAATATTAGGCTTTTTTGGTCTGGTTGGTTCTGGTCGCTCTGAAGTGATGAATGCCATATTCGGCATGAAAAAGGCAAGTGGGACCATACGCCTTGAGGGTAAGGCCGTTAATTTTAAGAGTGCTGCAGAATCTATCGCTGCCGGTATTGGCTTTGTAACAGAAAACCGCAAAGAAGAAGGTTTAATTCTAAGCGCTAATGTTATGCACAATATTTCCATGGCATCGCTCAACGGATTTACCAATAATTTGGGATTTATGAATTTTGGCGCAGAGAAAAAAGTTGCGCTTCAAGAAGCTGATCGTCTTTCAGTAAAAGCCAAGGGTTTAGACACAGTGGTGAATACTCTATCGGGCGGCAATCAACAAAAAATTGTTTTTGCTAAATGGCTTTTAACCAATCCCAAGCTTCTCATTTTAGATGAGCCAACACGCGGTGTTGATGTTGGCGCTAAATTTGAAATCTATAAAATTATTAGACAATTAGCTGATGAGGGAACAGCGATAATTCTTGTTTCTTCTGAATTGCCCGAGGTTTTAGGTCTTGCTGATCGTCTCATTGTTATGACTGAAGGGTGTATAACTGCGACGCTCAATGATGCGGATATGTCACCACAAAATGTTATGGCTTTTGCTACCGGAACGGTTGCCACAGGAATAGTTAAATGAAACAGTCCGCACAATTCTTTACAATACAAAATAATGAATTAAAAAACTCAATTCAACGATATGGTGGCATATTACTGGCTCTGGTCATTCTATGTGTTATCTTCGCTTTTTTTAGCGACAAATTTCTAAACCGAAGTAACGCTTTAAATATCTTGCAGCAAACAGCTCCTGTTGCCATTGCTGCTTTTGGTATGACTTGGGTAATTTTGCTTGGTGAAATAGATCTGTCTATTGGCTCAATTATTGCGGTAGCTGGTATGGTTGGTGCGCAAATACTGGCTTTTGGCTATGGCTTTGTGCCTGCAATTATTATTACCTTACTTGCTGGGGCGGTAATGGGCTTTATCAATGGTGCATTGACCGCGAAATTACTGTTGCCGTCCTTTATTGTCACCGTTGCTACAATGGGCATTTATCGCGGTCTTGTTAATCTGCCAACCAATGGCTCACCAGAAGCGATTAGAGATCCGTTCTGGATTGCTATTGGTTCTGGTAAATTTTTATACATGCCGATTATTATCTGGATTTTTATAATACTATTTTTATTCAATCATATTCTTTTATCAAAAACAACTTTCGGCCGGCGTACCTATTTAACCGGTGGTAATAAAGAGGCTGCTTTATATTCCGGCATCAAAGTCGGCCGCCTAAAAATCCAAATTTTTATTTTATCGGGCGTTATGGCAGCTATTGCTGGGATCTTATTATCATCTCGCCTTTATTCGGCGCAAACCAATGCGGGCGTAAATAATGAACTTGATGCCATTGCCGCAGCTGTACTTGGCGGTGCTAGCCTATCTGGCGGTGTAGGTACCATGGTTGGTACTTTGTTTGGCGCACTTATCATTGGTGTGTTGAACAATGGCATGAATATGATGTCTGTTCCTTATTTTTTCCAGCTTATCGTTAAAGGTTTGGTCATCTTAATCGCTGTTTGGTTTGATGTAAGAGCCAAAAGAAAAAGAGGCTAATTATGGGTAAAGTTTTAACTATTGGCGAAATTTTAGTCGAGATTGTTGCCACCACCAAAGGTGATGGTTTTTTAAGTGCGCAGCCGCTTATTGGACCGTTTCCATCGGGTGCACCAGCTATTTTTATCGATCAAGTTGGCAAATTGAATACGCCATGCGCGATTATTTCCCGCGTTGGTGATGATGATTTTGGCCGCGTCAATATCGATCGCTTAAAAGCTGATGGCGTTGATGTTTCAGCTATTGAGATTGCCCAAGGTGAGTCAACTGGTAGTGCTTTTGTGCGCTATCGCGAGGATGGCAGTCGCGCTTTTGTTTATAATATCCGCTATAGTGCATGTGGCACATTAAACACCACTCAAAGCGCTAAGGATATGATTAAGGATTGCGATCATCTTCATGTTATGGGGTCGGCTTTTTCAGCGCCTGAACTTGGCGCCATGGTTATTGAAGCTGCAAAGGCAATAAAACATAAGGGTGGCACAATTTCCTTCGATCCCAATTTGCGCCCTGAATTATTGAATACCCCTGGTCTTAAACAATCTTGCGAATTTATTCTATCTATCACTGATCTTTTTATGCCGTCTGGAGAAGAAATTTTCTTATTTGAAAAAGCTGGCAATGAAGAAGAAGCGGTCAATCATCTATTGGCGCGTGGTATCAAAACCATTGTGGTGAAGCGTGGGGAAAAAGGTGCGAGTCTTTATGAAAATGGCAAGCGGTTTGACGCACAAGCTTTTAAGGTTGAGGAAAAAGATCCAACTGGCGCAGGTGATTGTTTTGGCGGAGCATTTTTGAGTTTTTGGCTCAAAAATACCGATCCGCAACAAGCGCTTGATTTTGCCAATGCTGCAGGTGCGCGTGCGGTTAGCGAAATTGGCCCTATGGAGGGAACGTCAACCCTTGCCGATCTCGAGCGCTTTATTGCGCAAAAAGCACTTTGATCATTTGGACAAAAATTTGTTAAACCTGCACTCGTAAAAGGATATTCCATGACTAAAAATCCTCTGCAATCTATTTCAAATTGGCGTCAGCAATCGGGGCCATCTGGCATACCGTCTATTTGCACAGCGCACCCCATGGTTATTGAGGCGGCAATGCGTGCAACCATGCCAACGCCATTGCCACTATTGATTGAAGCAACCTGCAATCAAGTTAATCAAGATGGTGGCTATACTGGTATGACACCACAAGATTATAAAAATTTTGTGCTAGATATTGCCCAAAACTGCAACTTTCCAGTTGAGCGTTTAATTTTTGGTGGTGATCACCTTGGACCTAATCCGTGGAAAAATTTAGCCGCAGAAGAAGCTATGGATAAAGCCGAAGTCATGATCCGTGCCTATTCGGCTGCCGGTTTTACCAAGTTGCATTTAGATTGTTCCATGGGCTGTCTTAATGAACCTTTGGCACTTGATGATAATATTATTGCGCTGCGTGCTGCCCGACTTGCCAAGGCTGCAGAAGAAGCAGCAGCGCAAGGCTCAATCGCCCCTGTTTACATTATTGGAACTGAAGTACCAGTGCCTGGTGGTGCTTTGGAAGAGATTGAAGGGCTTGAAGTAACGAACAAAGATGCCGCCCTTACAACTTATGATATTCATAAGCAGGCATTTATAGCACAAGGCTTAGAAGATGCCTTTTCACGAGTTATTGGCCTTGTTGTGCAGCCCGGCGTTGAGTTTGGCAATCATAATGTCATTGATTATGATCCGCAAGCTGCAGTCACTCTATGTTCTGCATTGCCGCTTATGCCGAATATTGTATTTGAGGCGCATTCTACTGATTATCAAACCCGCGCCGCTTTAACGGCTTTGGTTAATGATGGATTTGGTATTTTAAAAGTTGGCCCCGGCCTTACCTTTGTTATGCGTGAAACCTTATATGGTCTTGATATGATTGCAGAAGAGCTTTTTGCAGGGCGACGTCAAAAGACTTTGCGCCAAACCATGGAAGAGGTCATGCTCAGCTCTCCTGCTAATTGGGATCGCTATTATCACGGTGATCAACATGAATTGGCCTTGCAGCGCCATTTTTCTTATAGCGACCGTATCCGCTATTATTGGCCTAATGAAAAAGCTAATCGTGCGGTTGAAGAACTCTTGGGGTTATTTAACAATGTCACATTGCCAGAAACTCTTATCGGGCAATATCTTGGCGGCCTTTATCATGATGTTCGTAGCCACCGCCTGCCAGCTAATGCCAAGGCTTTGGTGTTCGCAAGCATTGAAAAAGCAATCAATGATTATATTGCTGCTTGTTGGCAAGCTTAAATTGCAAAATTAAGGACATTGTCTGGCTTTGGTTGAAACGATAGTGAAAGCCAGACATGTTTTTTAGATTAAAACGCCTGAAGGTATTTGTATAAAAATAAAAGATAACACTTTTTGTTGGGTAAAAGATTAAAAATGAAAAAAATAAATTCGATACCTGAAATTCGTACACCGGAAATTCGTACAATGGAAGAGTTTGCTAGCCATATCGGATTATCACGCCCAACAGTATCCAAATATTTTAATGATCCAACATCGATTAGAAATTCAACACGCTTACTCATTGAAAACGCTTTAGCTGAGTTTGATTTTCGCCCTAATCTATTTGCGGTTAATTTAAAGCGCCGGCGTACTAAAATTTTGGGCGTTATTATTCCAGATACGCTTGATCCATTTTATATGGAGCTCACCCGCAAAATTGAAGAAATTGCCGAAAAAAATGGCTATTTTGCTGTTGTATTAAGCTCGCAAGGGCAAGTATCAAGACAATCTGATGCGATTGAACGATTGCAATCCATGCATATTGCTGGTGCAATAATTGCACCAATTGCCCATTCGGCAAGCCAAGATAAATTAAACTCTTTAGCTGATCGCATTCCCCTTGTTTATGTCGATAGTAAGGAAGAAAGTGATGTACCCTTTGTTGGTACTGATAACCGCCAAAGCCTTGGCCTTATCATTGATTATTTATGCCGATCAGGAGAACCACCGTGCTTTTTGGGTATGCCGGGGGTAAATGCCAATTCAACATCACGCCGCCATGCTTATGAAGAAGCGATGATACGCAACGGTTTTAAACCTCTTATATTGCCAGTTGATAGCTCAAATAGCTGGGAATTCGAAAAATTTGGCTATGAGCAAACAATAAAAAATGTCAAAAGCGGTCTGCCAACCAATACAATATTATGTGCAAATGATCGCATTGCTTTTGGCGCTTTGCATGCTGCATGGGAAATGGGCATTAAAGTGGGGCATGGTTTACCAAGCAGCGAACTACGCATCGCTGGCCATGATGACCATCCGCTTGCGCGTTATACATCACCACCCCTTACAACCGTTGCACAAGATTATGCGCTGATTGCACAAATTGCCATGCAAAAACTAATGGATTTGTTTGATAATGAAGATCGGCAAGAACCATCTAAGCTAAAAGAACATGTAAAGAGTAAAGATCAATTAAAGCAAAAAGACCAGACATTGCTTAAAGCAAGTCTAATGCTAAGACGATCAGCTTAAACGGTTGTCTAGCCAATTCGAATTATAAACTAAATTTTTCTTTGATGAAAGTATAGTAATAACCTGTCACAATGGTCATATTTGTTAGACTATTTAAATAAATAGAATATGGCTATCCTAGGAAATTACTTAATGCTATCATACGCTTATTGGGGACATATCAAGAGTAATTATCATTTTAGCGATTTTAATGTGCAATCTTTTGCTATTATGAACTGTTTTAATCGACAGTTCACCCAGTTTGATTATAACTCCCCTTTTTTTCAAAGTTATGGATATAGAAGTTACGGAAGGCTTATTAAACGAGCTTTAAAATATAATGATGCCTTGAGTAAAGTTTTTCATATCTCACTTAAAGTGGCCGATAAATCAGATTGTTATATCGAAAGTTTTAATTTAAGCATTGCCTTTCGCAATCCATTTTATCAATGTGAAGATAAAGCACCAATAAGACAAAATTGTCAGCTCATTGCATTTAATTTTAAAAAGAATTTTACTTTAGACGAAAATTTTAACCAAGCTGTTGGTCTTTTCGATGCTCTGGCGACGCGCGCTTTAGATTTAAAGCTATTTGCGATACTTGAGAGTAATGAGTTTTTAAATATTGAATATTATCACGCCGGTGTCAATAATATTGCCTTAGTACCATCATTGGGCGTTGTGGTGTTACAAAAGAAAAATTTTTAAAATTAATATTATTGTTTTTTATCAATAACTTATAATAAAAGTAAAAAATTAATGAATTTTTTTCAAAAAACTCGGGAACTTTTTCGTGATCGAACCGTTAATGGTGCAACAAGGCTAACAAAAGGTAAATAAGCCGAGAAACTTAAACAATTAATCAGATAACTTAGAAGAATCTAATAAACGGAAGCAAATTGGTTTCCCGTTAACGATCTAACCTTGCCTAAATTTAAAGTGATCCAACGCAAAACCAGTTTTTGCGAACAAGGAAGCTTTGTTTAAACACGGTTGGGCGGTTCTTCCAAAACAAATTTAAGGATAAAGATCATGAACCGTTTTGCAAAATCAATCATCACTGCTTCAACTCTTGCAATTGCTGTAATCGCTAGCGCACTTACTGCACAAGCAACCACAATTTCAGCTCCTGCCTTATCATTGCATAATGCACCTGCAACAAGTGCGGCCGTAACCAGCAATATTGCTAAGGGTACTCAAGTTAATGTTGGTGTTTGCAATTCAGCTTGGTGCTATGTAACTGCAGGCAACCAAAAAGGTTGGGTTGAAACCAATAAGCTTTCAACACAATTGGCTGCTGCAAATAGCCGTGCTCGTTCAATGGCAGTTAGCGGTGGTGCAGGCGGCTCTGCTGCAACTGGTGGCCGTACAGCATCTGCTGGCTTAAATATTTCAATCACCATTGTTCCTGAAAAGTCAGAAGCAAAGGCTGCAAACCACAATCGCATTAATGTTGCTAAAATTGCACCACAAAACTTGCGTTAAGAATTTCACAAATCCCCGTTAGCTAAAATCAAGCTAACCAATTGGCCTATCTGATTTCATGATCGATCAGATAGGTCTTTTTTATTGTTTTAAATGTTGTTCACCACGTGTAAGCGTTGTTTGCGGGGTAAAAACGGGTGAAAATATCCGCCGTGAATTGCGTTTTAACAGTGGGATGCCTTGACTGATATGCTTGGTTGCTTCAAGAACGAGAGCGCCACCAAAATAAGGAAAAAAACGCTTTTGCATTTTTTCAAAAAGCGTGGAAAAGCGCCGGATATTTAAATTTCTTTGCGGTAAAAAATGCAGCGTTTCGCTAAGCGATTGACAGGTAAAACCAGCATTGGTCACAATTTGGTTTAGTTGGCCACGGCTATAGGGTTCGCCGGAGCCAAAGGGTGTTGCATCAGAACCTGCCCAAAAGCCACGTCGGTTTGGTGCAATAATAATGAGTTTGCCATTAGGAGCTATAACCCGCCATAATTCACGCAGGGTTTCGCTCGCGTTTTCAGTTTGTTCTAAGGCATGCACAAGGATGATCTTGTCAAGACAACCGTCAGCGAGGGGCAAATCTTCTTCAAAGACCAAGGCAGTTGCAACATTTTGGATATCTGGCCAAGTTGAAGCGCCTTGCCGCGCCGGCATAAAAGCAAAACAACAATCACATTTCAAGCGAAATGGTTCAAGATAAGGAACGCAATAACCAAGTCCCATAATCCTTTCATCATTGCGGGTTGGAATATGTGGCTGAAGTGCGTTATTTAAATTTTGCTGCACCTTTTTACCTAAAGGTGATTGATAAAACTTTTGCAAAGAGTGAATATCAAGATACATTGCGTGCCTACCCTTTGCGCTAAGATGAAATTTGAATGCGTTTTAAAATGTCGTTATTGCCAACAACCTATTTGACGACCTCGCAAATTATGAGCATCAAGATCGACAAGGAGACGCTGGTCTTTTTCGAGTAAATAATAACGCGTGCTATTCTTAATCTCAAGCTTTTGCCAACCAGCGCACTGGGTTGGCATAGATGGTTGCGAAAATGCGATTTTTTCGCTCCATGCTGTTGCTTTGGCAGTGCAACCACATAAAAATGGTAGCCCGATTATCGGTAACGCTGCTAAAGCACGTCTATTTTGGGTTAAGTTTTGAAGAACAGTTTTTGAAAAAGACGACATAAATCCCCCGCAAATTGCCAAATCTCATTTAAATAACGATAGTGTTATTGGTAAGTTATTTTATAATGATTAGATATTACTCGCTGTATGGCTTAAAGCATAGCAAAAAAACATGCGTCTATCCATATATATGTTTTTGATATAAATGAGTGAATTGATTTATCATAAATATTTGCTAGGCTTTTGATGCAGCGTCTGTCTTAGTTTAAATGGTTTTTGCCAGATAATAACAAAAATCATATGCAATTTCCTATAAGCTTGTTAAACAAATTTTATGTAAGGAACAAATTATGGAATACCGTGCATTAGGAAAAACTGGGTTTAACATTGCGCCTTTAGTTTTTGGTGCCAATGTTTTTGGCTGGACTGTTGATGAAAAACGCTCATTTAATTTACTTGATGCTTTTGTTGATGCAGGCTTAAATGCAATCGATACAGCCGATGCTTATTCAACTTGGGCGCCGGGCAATAAGGGTGGAGAATCTGAAACCATCATTGGCAATTGGCTAAAGCAAAATCCAACGAAGCGCGAAAAGGTCGTTATTATCACTAAAGTTGGCTCAGATATGTTGGAGCCTGGTAAAAAAGGGCTATCGGCGCGTTGGATAAAACAAGCGGCTGAAGATTCTTTAAGACGCTTACAAAGTGAAGCTATTGATGTTTATTTATCCCACTGGCCTGACCCAGAAACCAGCCATGAAGAAACATTGCGTGCTTATGAAGACCTTATAAATTCCGGTAAAGTGCGTGCAATTGGTTGCTCTAACTATGATGCAAAACTTTTAAAGAGCGCGCTTGATACATCAAAATCCTTGAATTTGCCAAGCTATCAAGTGCTTGAGCCTGAATATAATCTTTATGATCGCAGCGGTTTTGAAGGCGAACTTGCCGATCTTTGCTGCCAAGAAGGTTTGGGTGTCATCACCTATTTCAGTCTTGCATCTGGTTTTCTTTCGGGAAAATATCGCAGCCAAAAAGATGTTGAGGGCAAAGCGCGCCAACGCATGGTTGAAAAATATGTCAATGAACGTGGCCTGCATATTCTTGATGTGCTTGATGGCATATCAAAGGCACATAATGCAACCAATGCTGAAGTGGCGCTTGCTTGGATTATTGCACAAAAGGCAGTGACCGCACCTATTGCTAGTGCTACAAGTCTTGAACAATTGGCAAGCCTTGTTAAAGCAACGACCCTTAAACTAAGCAATGACGATATAACACATTTGACTAATGCCAGCGCTTTTTAATAAGCTAGAAATTAAATTCCACATTGTTAAAATATAAAATTGTGAGCAAATCCATTTCAAAATGAAACGGATTTGCTTTTATATTTGAGCAAGGTTTATTTTAAGGTCTTGCCGAAATTGGATTTAGCCACTAAATCTAGCGATCAGAATATTTTCGCAAAAATATGAGGCGTTGTCGCCAAAATACGTAAAAGCAAAAAACTAGAGCATTTTAGTGACTTTAATTAAAGTGCTTTAGCCCAGGAGAGATAGATGTATGCTTTTTTTTCGACTATAAGTCTTATATTAGACTTTATTAGGATACTTATTGTAGGCAGAATAATTATTTCTTGGCTTTATGCGATGAATATTGTTAATCCGCGCAGTCAGCTCTTCGGTATGATTGGTAATTTCCTTTATACAGCAACTGAACCTATGCTAGCACCAATAAGGCGTATATTGCCGGATCTTGGCCCAATCGATATTTCGCCTATTATTATCTTTTTTGGGATTTATTTTTTGCAAATGTTGATTGCAACATCACTTATGCCTGCATTTGTGTAAGTAAAGTAAACTGCGCCAAAGGATGGAATAAGATTTAAAAATAATGAGCCGTTTTAGTTTTGAAAAACTAAAACGGCTTTTTAATAACTTTGGATATTTAACAAATTGGATATTTAACAAAGCGCCGCTTTGTGACCATGCTTTTAAAAATTGGCAATTTTTTTCAATTGTTCATAATTATGGGGCGCAGCAGCAAGAACAGGATGCCCTTTTTTGAGATTTTCACGATCGGTGGGGAATGGCATAATTTTGCCGCCTGCTTCCTGGACAAGGCAAAAACCAGCTGCACAATCCCATAAATGCATATAGGGTTCAACATAGCCGACGAGGCGACCTGCCGCGACATAAGCAATCATCAATGCGCCTGACGCATTACGATAAAAATTGCTGCCCGCAGCCAAAAGATTTTGTAAAACATCAATTTTGCGCTCTGTTGAAATATGATGATTGCAGCCAAAGCCAGTAAGTCCATTGGCAATGGTATTTTTCTTCGTTACTTCAATTGGTTTATCATTTAAAAATGCACCATCATTAGTCATGGCGCGATAAAACTCGTTTTTATATGGTGCATAGATCACGCCAATTGCAGGTTTGCCCTGATATAAAATGGCGATCGAAACACACCAATCACCAATTCCTGCTAAAAAAGGCGCCGTGCCGTCAATAGGGTCGATTACCCATAGGAAATCTGATTGATGGTTGCTAATACCACTTTCTTCGCCCAAAAATGCATCATCAGGAAAATGGCGATAAATTGCTTCTTGAATGTGCTTTTCAACATTGCGATCAGCCATTGAAACCAAATCTTGCGGGTCTTGTTTGGTTTCAATAATTAATTTATCGCGGTTATTAAAATAGTCTAAGGCAAGGTTGCCCGCACTTTTTGCCAATTGCTGCGCAAGAGCATAGCGTGTTTGTAACAATTTTTCGATATTTTGAAGTTCATTTTCGATATTTAGCGAGGTCATGACAGTTCCGTTTTAAAGTGAATAGCAACGCTTTATGTAATTTATTATTATAACACATCCGTGTCGCATAATCATGAGGGCGTGCGGTATATGCATAAAAAAATCAAGCCTATGTTTTAAGCATAGCCTTGATTGTAAATTTTTATGATTTTTTACCCAAAACGGTTTGCAAAACTTAGCAAAATCCCGCTTGTTTAAGTTGGTTATAAGCTTGCAAAACAGCGCGAAAACGCTCCTCAGAACTGCGATCGCCGCCATTTGCATCAGGATGGTGCCGTTTGATTAAAATCTTATATTGCGATTTGATTTCTTCGCTGCTTGCCATTTCTTTTAGCTCTAATGTGGCAAAAGCTCTTGCTTCCAGCACTTTCAATTTACGTTTAGGCGCCGCTTCAACACGCTTTTCATTAATCAGCCCATAAGGGTTACGTAAGCGCTTTTGCGAAACAGCGGAGCCTGAACGAATGCTGGAAAATTCCTGCGAGGTTTTAGTGGCTGTGGTGCGGTTAGAGCCTATTTTCCTTGTCGGGCGGTGGCCGGTTGCAGCATCCTTTTGGAACTTAGCAATTTCCGCATCGCTAAGGTCGGAAAAATAATTAAAATTTTTATTATATTCACGTACATGGTCAATACAAAAATGTAAAAATTGCCCTTCTCGGCCACGACCAGCAGGTGCACGATGGGGGCCTGGCTTTTCACAGCCTTCCCATTGGCATTTCATTGTTTCAGGCTCGGCTTTTGCCTTTTTGCCTGAACTAATGCGTATAGAGTCAAAGAATTTTGAATTAATTGCCATGATATTTAGGTCATTCCGAATGGATTATAGTGTAATAATGTTTGACAATTGAATGAAATCGCACCAAACTTTATACAAGGCAAACTAGTGCCCTTTCAAGAAAACACGATCAAACAATGATTTTGTCCTTTTTAATAAAAGATACTACGCTATATATGGGGTTTAAATTAAACTTTTAAACTTAATTAAACTGAAAGCGTTGCAGTTTCATATTTGGATTGGCGATTTTAACCAATTATAAAAAAACTGCAAGAGCTACGATATGGTTTGGGAAAATAATTATGTCCAGCACGATTAAAGAAATAATGGAAAAAAAATTGCGCGCCGTTTTTACGCCTCAACATTTAGAAGTTATCAATGAAAGTGCATTGCATGCCGGTCATAGTCATGACGACGGTAGCTCTTTTGATGGTGAAGGTGAAACACATTTTAGAATAAAAATTACTTCAAATGAATTTATCGGCATGAAACGGGTAGAGCAGCATCGTGCCATTAACGATGTATTAAAAGACGAGCTTGCTGATAAGGTTCATGCTCTTGCAATTGAGGCGCAGGCAACACCATAAACGGCACTTAACAGTGAAATTTTTACGCACTTTAGATTGCAACTGTTTTGTTCCCTAGTGAAATATGCAAAACTTAATTTAAATACTGAGTTTTAACCCTAAGCTATGGAACTTCGATGCATATTCATGCGTTATCTTCGCTTAAGTGAATGCGAGATTAATATCTAATATCAAAGTGGTTAATAATAAAGCTTTCTTTGTAATTCTTTAATTTGAATTGTTGTAATTTTTGCTATAAATGAATTATATTTGATCGCAATTGCTTAAATGAGATAGTTATTCATTAATATGTTGGAATATATATATGGAACGCGCAGCTAGAACCCAATGGCGTGATAGGCTTATTCTTGAAAATGCTTTAGATTATGCCATATTAACCACTGATATGAATGGAATTATTGATAGTTGGAGCGCGGGCGCACATAATTTATTTGGTTGGCGCGAAGAAGAAATTATAGGAAAATCATTAGACACGCTTTTCACACGTGAAGATCAAGCAGATGGATTGCCAGCAAAGCGACGCGAAATGGCCCGTCAACACAGGCTGGATCCGGTTGAGCGCTGGCATTTGCGCAAAGATGGCAGTAAGTTTTGGGCATCGGGTGATTTGCAATTATTTCAAGATGAAAATGGCGCACCTTGGGGTTTTTTGAAAATTGTTCGGGATAGGACTAGCGAGCGACAACATCAAGAGGCGCTCCGATTAAGTGAGGAACGCGCCCATCTTGCGCAAGAGGCCGGTGGCATTGGGTCTTTTTCCATTGATGTGGATCGAGGTATTATTCTTGCTACACCCAAATTTATGGAACTATTAGGACTTGAAATTAAGCCAGAACTTGCAATTGAAGAATTTTTAGATGTAATCGTTACCAATGTGTCTTATATTGCCAGTCAGATGCTTAATCCACCAGATGATAAATTAGTATCGCTAGAAATTCAAATTCAACGCAGTGACAATAATGAAAGACGTTGGATTGCTTTTCGCGCAGAAAAAGCACCAATTGATATTGGTGAAATGCAAGGGCATCGCCCGATCCTTGGAGTTATTCAAGATGTAACTGCAAGGCGGCTTGCTCAAGATAAAAGAGAAATGTTAGCGCAAGAGTTAGCCCATCGGGTTAAAAATACTTTAGCTATGGTGCAAAGTATTTGCAATCAAAGCTTAAATAATGCCACGAACATTGAAGAAGCACGCCGCATTTTAACCGCACGCATAAAAGCCCTTGCTGATGCACAAGATATATTAACGCACGGAGCCTCCTCCAGTATTAATTTGCATGAGATCATCGTCAATTGCCTTGAGGGTAATATTGGCCTAACCAATCGCTTTACCTGTAATGGCCCAAAAGCTGCGCTTGATAGTGAGGCGGCGCTTTCCATGTCTCTGGCATTGCATGAATTTGCAACCAATGCAGTAAAATATGGCGCTTTATCGAATGAACAAGGACGAGTGGACATTACATGGGATTTTGATGATGGCAAATTTCATTTTGCATGGCATGAAATTGGTGGGCCTGAAATTACTAAACAACCAACCCGCAAGGGTTTTGGGGCAAAATTGGTGGAACGCTTATTGCCTGCAAGCTTGAACGGTGAAGCAAAACTTGATTATGCACCAAATGGTTTTAGCTATCACCTAACTGCACCAATTAGTGATTTGATTAAACCACATTAAGTCAATCCATGCGTTATTTGAAGATTGTATCATTTTGACTATTATTTGAGATTTTGGCTTAACAAAAGATGCTATCTCTTGTTATAATTTATAGTGATTTATAGATTCCATTTGAACATATTGCATCTTATCCCTTTGCAGTTTCTTGATTGTAATAGGTTTAAAATCACATAGAATTTGTTGGGATATTGGAAAACAACATTGACGACACTAAATATTGTTGGCACAAACAGCAAATAGCAAAAATATGTGGCAAAAAATGCGGCATATGCTATTAAATGTTTAAGTTTTTACTAAACTATCCATTGTCACTAGCACTAGTCACCATTAAGTGTCACCACCAGTGTCATTGCAAAGTTTAGGATTGAATTGCAAATATTATCTTTCTAGAGGGGTTTCCCGTGCACCGTCATTCTTATCTTTTTACTAGTGAATCCGTTTCAGAAGGTCATCCCGATAAGGTTTGTGACCGTATTTCTGATGAAATTGTTGACATGATTTATAAGGAAGCGCGAAAAACCAGTACTGATCCATGGAGTGTGCGTATTGCATGTGAAACAATGGCAACCACAAATCGTGTTATCATTGCTGGGGAAGTTCGTGTACCTGATACATTCTTGAAAAAAGATAAGCAGGGCAATTTGGTTGTTGACGAGCAGGGCAATCCGCAAATTAATCCATCGCGTTTTCGTGCGGCAGCGCGCCGTGCTATTAAAGAAATTGGCTATGAACAAGAGGGTTTCCATTGGAAAACCTGCCGTATTGATGTGCTGCTTCATTCACAATCAGCCGATATTGCCCAAGGTGTTGATAATGCTGCTGACCGCCAAGGCGAAGAAGGTGCTGGCGATCAAGGTATTATGTTTGGTTATGCTTGCCGTGAAACTGAAGATTTAATGCCAGCGCCCATTTATTATGCCCATAAAATTTTGGAAGAAATTGCTGTCGCTCGTCATAAAGGTGATGGTGAGGCTCGTTTATTGGGACCAGATGCTAAAAGTCAGGTAACGGTGCGCTATATTGATGGCAAACCAACAGAGGTGGTGTCAATCGTCCTATCGACTCAGCATCTTGATGCCAATTGGGATTCGAAAAAAGTGCGCGAAGTGGTTGAACCCTATATTCGCAATGCTTTACATGACATTGAAATCTCAGAAAATTGCAATTGGTATATTAACCCAACTGGAAAATTCGTTATTGGTGGGCCTGATGGTGATGCGGGGCTTACCGGTCGTAAGATTATTGTTGATACTTATGGTGGGGCCGCGTCGCATGGTGGCGGTGCTTTTTCTGGTAAGGATACCACTAAAGTTGACCGTTCCGCTGCCTATGCCGCACGCTATCTAGCTAAAAATGTTGTTGCTGCTGGCCTATCTGAGCGTTGCACCATCCAGATTTCCTATGCGATTGGCGTTGCCCAACCGCTTTCAATTTATGTTTGACCTTCATGAAACGGGCAAGGTTTCAGAGGCGCAGGTTGAAGCCGCTATTCGCGCAGTGATGGATCTTAGCCCAACCGGTATTCGTAAACATCTTGATCTTAATCGACCCATTTATGCCAAAACGTCAGCCTATGGACATTTTGGTCGTAAACCTGGCCGCGATGGTTCATTTTCTTGGGAAAAAACCGACCTTGGCAGTGCGTTAAAGGCAGCAATTCAGTAATGCAATCGGATAAAACACCACATAGAACCCGTATGAGCGAGGCTTTTTATGGCCGACGTCAAGGCAAGCCCTTACGGGATAACCAAATTAAACGGCAAACAGATCTTTTGCCGCAGGTGTTGGTTGACCTCAAACAACCAGCGCCGCAATCGCTAAAAGAATTATTTGCAAAGCCCGTTGAAGCTGTACGCCTTGAAATTGGTTTTTGGCGGCGGTGAGCATTTATTGCATGAGGCTGGTCGTTTTCCCAATACCGGTTTTATTGGGGTTGAGCCTTTTGTTAACGGCATGGCAAAGCTTTTAGCTGGTCTTGATGAATTGCCCGATTTGCAATCCTCATTGCGTCTTTATAATGATGATGCAACTGCACTGCTTGATTGGCTGCCTGATCAATCGCTTGATGGTATTGATCTATTCTATCCAGACCCCTGGCCCAAGAAAAAACATTGGAAGCGGCGCTTTGTGAATGAGAAAAATTTGCAGCGTTTCGCCCGTGTTTTAAAAAAAGGGGCATTGTTTCGTTTTGCCAGTGATATTGATACCTATATTAACTGGACATTATTGCATTGCCGTGAGCATGGTGGTTTTGAATGGGTAGCGGATAATGCCAGTGATTGGCACACGCCCTATGAGGCATGGCCGGGCACGCGCTATGAAGCAAAGGCGATACGCGAAAATCGCACGCCAGCTTATTTGACATTTAAACATATTTAAAAAAGGGGCAATTTTGCCCCTTTTGTTTTTGATGTTAAAAATACATTATTGGCAGTTTTGCCAGTCCATGGATATAAGCTTATATTCATAATATTGGCTTAATCATATTGAGTTTTTAAGGTGGAAGCGACAGATGAATATTGGTTTTTTAGGCACTGGCACAATTTCTGATGCTATTATTCGTGGTCTTGCTAAATCGGATATTACCAAATCAAGCCTTGATAAATCAAAAGGGGCGGTTAAATCAATCATTGTATCACCGCGCTCACAATCTATTTCAGCTAGGCTTGCCACAGATTTTCCAAACCTTGTGCATGTGGCATGTGATAATCAAGCGGTGGTCGACCAATCGGATATTGTCTTTATCGCTTTGCGAGTACAAGACGCGCAAGACTTGCTTAAACAATTAGCATTTAAGCCGCAGCAAAAACTTGTTAGTTTTATTGCAACCGCCTCAATTGATGATCTTGCCGCTTGGAGTGGGCACAAGGGGGACATTCTTCGCGCGGTGCCGTTACCATTCGTGATGGATCATCAAAGCGCCACGCCGGTTTTTCCAAAAGATGAGGACGTTGAAGGAATTTTTGCCAAGATTGGCGGCGCACTTAGTCTTGCCAATGAAGAAGAATTGAAAATTTTCATGATTGCAGGCTCACTTATGGGCAGCTATTATCGTTTTGCAGGCAGTGCCAATCAATGGTTGATTGACCATGGCATTAATGAAAATATTTCAACCAAATTTATCAGCAAATTATTTGCAAGCCTTGCCCATGAAGCGCAATCGCGACCAAAAATTGACTATAAAGAACTAGAAATTGACCATTCTACCAAGGGCGGCACCAATGAGTTGGTGACGAAAGTCTTTAACGATAATGGTGGCATTGATGCGCTTATTAAAGGGCTTGATAGCGCGCTTGAAAAAATGCAGTAGCTTAAAATTTTGTATTATTTTTATGTAGAAGATGAAGAAGGCAGCTATGGAAAACAAAGTTATTGATCCTAAAAAGACCGCTTTAATCTTGATGGATTTTCAAAATTTTATTTTGGAGAATTTTATTTCACTAGAGCAAGCGACACATGTGACGCAAAATGCTGCAAAGCTACTTCAATGGGCGCGCCAAGCAGGTGTTTTTGGTTATCCATGTGAATGTTAGTTTTCGCCAAGGCTATCCTGAAATTAATTCACGCAATGTCATGTTTGGTGATATTAAGGCCAATAAGCGGGTTATTCCCGGCAGTGACGAGATGAAAATCTATGCGCCACTTGCGCCGCAAAGTGATGAGCCAATTGTTGGCAAACATCGCATTAGTGCATTTTCTGGCAGTGATTTTGATATGATTTTGCGCGCTAATAATATTGAAGAATTGGTGCTTGCTGGGGTTGCAACCTCGCATGTTGTCTTATCGACCTTCAACCAAGCATTTGATCTTGATTATGGTTTAACGGTCATTGAGGATGCTTGTACCGATGGTGATCTTGAAATGCATGATATTTTAATCAAAAAGCATTTTCCAAGACATGCAATGGTCATGTCTGCACAAGAATTTATTGAAACAAATATTAGCTAATCTTTGATTTTTTAGGTAAATATCGCAGTTTAAAACGTGGATTATAGCATAAGCCGGGGAACAACATGTTACAAAATTTATTTTTAAAAATCTACATGCCTATTTTTAGGTTTAAAAATAGACGTTATTTAAAAAAGCGAAATTTTAACTACATTATTGATCGTTTTGAAGAATATGGCGCTGCTGGGCTTGAAGTTAAAAAAGTCACAGACCATTTTTTACAAAATCATTTTGACGCATTTCGGCAAGGGTTCGAGCAATTGCGCCGCAATGATGAGCTTCTTGCCAATGGCTTTTTGAAAAGCGGCCTTGTCTTTGATGGGCTTGAAAATATATTTAAAGACTGTAGCTTTGATGAAGCATTGAAGAAAATTTCACATTTGGAAAATTGGTGGGAAAAAGATAAAAGCTCATTTGCTGGTGGGCTTTATGCATTATGTCTTTATCATACCGGTTGGATTGCGCGCGGCGGCGGATATATCCAAGATGTCGGTAAGACTGGTTTGAATAGCTATCAAGGTTGTTTGAGCAAAATGTGGGATGTCCTCAAAGACAGCGTTGCAGGGTCTGACAACTGCCTTTTATGGAACTTAGCACATTATAAATTATATAGCGATGGTGGTGCTGGAATTGAATATCTTAATGAGTTGTTTTGTACACTTCTTGCTTTAGATCCTGATAATCTTACCCATTATATTGATCATGGTTTTCGGCTATTGCCGCGTTGGTTCGGCTCATCTATGCAAGATGTTGACGATTTTGCTCGCAAAGCCATTGAAGTTACCAAAGAAAAATTCGGTTGTGGTGTTTATGCGATGATTTATTCATTCCATTTTCGACTTGGAGATAATCCCGTGGAAGAGACCTGCTGTGATTTTGATTTGTTAAATCAAGCATTTGACGATTTATATCAGCGTTTTGGTGGGCAGGCTATGGTTAATTATAATATTGCCCTACTTGATTGGGCGGAAAAATATGACAAGGCCTATCCGTTGGTTAATTCTCGGCTAACTGCAATTGTGCCTGCTGTTTGGAATCCTTATGATGTTGTCAACGGATTATTAATCGCAGATCTTAAAATTTGTCATATAGGGTTACATTATTCTTAAGCTACATAAAGGCGCTTATCGCTAATTTAAACTATTCATCTAACCGTAGTATTTTGTTTTGCAAAATTCTTGCATTAATTTATATATCGTTATATAGATTTTATACATAACGGGTGTAAAATTGTTGTGAAAGCTATTATAAAATTGATAGCGCATTAAAGGAAAAGATGATGAAAAAGATTGCCTTTCTTTCTTTTGGACGTTGGAAACAACATGAACTTTCCAAAACAACGACACCGCAGGCATCCTATAAGCAAGCAATTGAAATGGCAGTTCGAGCGGAGGAAATGGGTGCTGATGGTGCTTATTTTCGTGTTCATCATTTTACCGAACAATTGGGTGCGCCTTATCCTTTGCTCGCAGCTATCGCAATGCAAACCAAACATATTGAAATTGGCACTAGTGTGGTTGATCTTCGTTATGAAAATCCGCTTTCTATGCTCGAAAATATCGCCTCTGCCGATATGATTGCTGATCAGAGATTACAATTTGGTATTGGCCGCGGCGCGCCGTTTGCATCTATTAATGGTGGCGATTTTTTTGCACCAAGCATGAATAAGGAATTGAGCCAAAGAGAACTTGCCCAGCAACGCGCTTTGTTTTTTCTTGACCAATTACGCGGCGAAAAAACATTTGAACTTGAATATAATTTTGCTGATGCTGGTGAAACGCGCCGCATTGCAAGAGTGGAACCCTATAGTGACACGTTACACAAGCGTATTTGGTGGGGATCTGGCACGATGGAATCGGCCATCTGGGCAGCTCAACATGGCATGCATATTCAATGTGCCACCCATCGCAATCCTGATACTGGTCAATTTATGTTTTCAGAGCAAGTTGAGTTTTTAACCGCCCATAAAAAAGCCTGGGATAAAGCTCAGCATAATTATGCACCACGAGCTGCAATTATTCGCGAGATTATACCGCTTTGTGATGAAAAAGAAGACGCTTGGTTGCAACAAATCAATAATGAATTGGTGGAATTATGGCCCAATAATAAGAAAGCCCGCGATGTTTTTCAAAGCACCTATTGTGGGCGCCCTAAAGATATAATTGCTAAGCTCAAAAATGATGCCGCAATTGCTGAAGCAGATACTATTTTTATTCCGGTTGAAAATAGCATTGGTCTTGAATTTAACCTTAAAATTATTGAAAATATTTTGACAAAAATTGCACCGGAATTGGGGTGGCGCTAACAAAGCGACCTGATTTAAAACTGAAATTTTATAAATATAAAGATGAAATTTTTTTGAGGCATAACAACAGTTTCGCCTCAAAAATATTGTTTAATATTAGTTCTCTGTAAATCTATATCGTAAACTTGATCCCAATCTTAGCTCAAAAATTACATAGACGTGTAATTTTCTTAGGCATGAATTGTCTTCTATAGCTCTGTTTGCTCCCTCTATGTAACTAAAATTCAAATCCCGAAAAAAACTTATCTCAGACAAAGTTGAATGTTGTGGATTTTGCGCTACAGGGGCAAATTTTCTGCTTTCAAAGGCGCATTTTATTTCATTAAACATATTGTCTTGCGGATAAATATCTTTAATTTTTTTAAAATCGGGGCTTTGAGGATAATAGATTAAAGACCAATGTTTAGGATCTTTATGGGTGTGCAGCGTATAATGATCGCCATTATCAACAAAAGCGTAAGAGCCATCAATCTGCATATTTATAAGGGTATTTACTCCCTTATGAGCGATAAAATCTACCATTGTAATGCCTTAAAACTTCTATTCATTTGTTTTTTGTGAAAAAATTAAAGTAAAATATGCTAAAACTTGATGGCACCAATAAGACTTCAAATATAAATGATTTTTTATTACGATGCTCTAGGTTCTGTATTTATTTTAATGAACCAATATTTGTCTTTTTTGATAAAGTATTATCATCATGGTTTGATTTTTTTCATAAACTGCGTTTATATTTGTCTAGGAAAGGTAAGTTATGGAAAATCGCGATTATGAACTTGAGGAAAAATATAAAGCTAAGATTTTTGAAATTATTTCATTAGGATTTCCGCTTTTTTTTGATATTTATGAATATGCTGAAAATAAGCTAATAATCGCCATCAGTAGTGATTTTTGCTATTATCATAATTGCGAATTTATTATGGACGGTGTTGAATTGATTCATTGCGAAGCCATGTGGTCAGCGGACTTTAATCTGGATTATTTACGCATTTTCAAATTTCAAAAAAATAAACAGGATTTTATACGTTTAGAAATACTCTCAGATACGGGTATTCTCTTAAGGTTTATTGGAAAAAGTTTAGATTTTAATTCTCATATGGTTTTTTATTATGAACGTGAGAATTTAAAGCCCTGCGAGCGTATAGTTAGTAAATTGTTTTAAGTATCGGAATTTTATGATGGAAATTGATAATCATACAGCGCAAACCATCATGGGCTATTTGCGTGAACGTTGGCCTAATCAGATTTTGCGCATCAAAATATATGAGTGGTGTTCAACTAATCTACTTTTAGCAATTAGTGATGATTTTCAAAAGCATCATATTTGCGAGTTTTTTTCAAATGATTATTGTCATTCCAATTGTTCGGTCGAGTGGAGTTTCAACACCAATAGTGATTTTTTAAAAATTAATCTTCAAAACGAGTTTCGCCCTGTACCCGAGTTTATTTTTACCGCTCTTGATGGTGCTCAACAGCTTATAAGCTGCGATAATTTTTATTTTAATTTTGATGTCGTTGATTATCTGGGCGCTAAAAAGCCGCAAAAATTTGACCGCTTAAATAAAAATTATTTTTCGCATTATGATCCAAAAACGGATCTATTTGATGAAAGAAAGTGGGGACTGCGATTAGATTAGGAAACGAAGAACAAAAACGCGGGCAATGATTATTATCAATATGATATAGCCAACGTTTTTTAAGAATCATAGTTTATCACGATGATGTTCTACATTGATGGGCCGTTATTCCAATCATAATTATGATTATTGGCCATGTTGCAAACTTTTTTAAGACTGTAAAAATTAGAATAATATTTCATATAATGGCAATATTACCCGTCTAAATAATACGCCAAAGCATCAAATTACTCAATTTTAGAGACTGAAACGGGAAATATTAAAAGTTTTACCAGTTATTTGAGAATTAAATTCTAGCGTAAAAATATTTGCGACAAGGCCGTTTTTCTTGGTTAGATTTTAATGAATGCATTATGTAGCTACATAATCTCTATTAAAAAAGATAAATATATGTTATCAGATAGACTTTTTCGATTGTGCGTTGAAGCAACTTTTGGTGAAATTTATAACAATATAAGAATAATATCTATCGTATTTTGCCCTAATAAAAGAGAATTAAAATATAATATTTATACAGATAGAATGGTTTCTGATTATGACTTGGATTCCGGAGGCGAAATTTCTTCTTATTTAGCAGATGATATAAGAATAAATGAATATGTTGATAAAATTTCTGAAAATGTAATGTTTGATGATAGAGCATACAAGGATATCCAAATAATTGGAACTATAATATTTAAGAGGAGAGAGTACTAAAATATAGGAACGTTGTTTAACCCATCATCGTAAATGCTTGGTATTTTGGGATAATGGGTTAAAATCGTCTAATATAATCTCATAATAGTTTTATTGTGGCGTAACATCCGGACGATCAAGGCTGATGCGTTGCTCATAAGGTAAGGCAGTAAGGTTTTCAAGAATAGCAAGGCGGCCATTTACGCCGTGTTCTTGAATATAGGCCAGTTCCTTAGCGGTAAGCAATGTGATTGCTAACAAGCGAATAGGGCCGCAGGGCATAGCGAGTGTGGTTGAAAAGTTGGGCTGCGGTGCACCGATAAGAATACCAAGATTACCATTATCCAAGACAAAGCGTGATGGGACTTGGTTTGCAACTTCAGCGCTTTGAAAGTCTGGATATTCAATAGAAACCGCACCATATTGCTCAACCATATCAGCAAGGTTTGGATTTTGTGCAGCAACATCGGCGGTGCTAACAACAACACTATAGGCAAAACTATATTGCAAACCATTTTTATTGCCATCATGGCTAAGATATTCAGGGGCGATGGAATTGGTTTCCAAAAACACTTCAAAACCGAAACCGCTCGTTTTCGCCTTACTTGATTGCGGCCATGATAGCCCATTACTGGAAACAATAATGCTGTTGGTGCGGCGCACAAAAGCAAAACTTTGCACAACTGTTGGCCAAGGTTCGCCCTGTACGATTAATGACACAATGCCATCATCCATTTTGCCAATACTATTCCAGTGTTCATGCAAAATAGCGGCTGTCTTATCGATTAATTGGATGTGCTTATCATCCGCCTTTGATCCTTGAAATATATTTTTAATAAAACCAAACATATCTTATCCTATTAGGGGCTTTGTCCTTTAGTAAAGTTTTGGCATTTCATTATTGGGGATTATTTCATAAAGATTACTGTCCAATGTTCCCTCTAACGTTTCTTTATTTAAAAAGCGTTTCAATGATAAAAAACGAAATTGGTAATAATCATTTTGATTTTTGACCCAGAAATTTAAATTTAGTTTAATAAATTTATTAAGTCCATCATGTTTTAAATATAGCTCGTAAAATTTATCATAACATTTATAAACATCAATTTTATTATATAGTACAATATTTATAATAACTTGTTGGTAATCCCACCATGGATCTAAATATGATATTTTCCACAATTTTTCATTATGCTGTTTTAATTGATCTTCAAGGGTATCAATTTCTAATTTAAATTCTGGAAATTGAAATTGCATCTTTCTTTTCTCCCCTTTTATTAGTCGTAATACATTATACAAAATTTAAACTAAGTTCGATTTAATTGATGGAAGCGGTGGTATTGCTTATTTATAACGGTAAAATAATTAAAGAGAATTTCAACTTAATTGATGAAGAAGAGCTGCGATTTTTGCGATTTTAAAAAACTTTAAATATAAGATTTTCGTTTAAGATGAAATTTCAAGGTTTTATCGTTGGTTTATTTGATGGTTATTTTTGATAAAGCTTATTTTTTTACCTTCAACTTCAATAATGCCGATAGGTGCTTTATAAAGATTGGTTAGCATTGTTTCGTTCATGACATCATGGGTTTTACCGCAACACAGCATATTATTATCCTTGATCATTAAAACATCATCAGCAATGTCAAAGGCTTGGTCTGGATGATGGGTTGTAAAAATGATTGTGCGTCCTTGGTGTTTTAACGCGCCAAGTAGCTGGATGACATGGGATTGATTGTAAAAATCAAGACTTGCGGTTGGCTCGTCCAATATGATTGCTTGGGCATTTTGCATTAATGCGCGGGCGATTAAAACAAGTTGTCGTTGCCCGCCGCTCAAGCTGGCATAGTCTTGGTTGGCAAGATGCAAGATATTTAATTGATCAAGAATAGTGCGGGCTTGTTGCTCATCCCTCTGGTTGGGGTGGGCAAAAACGCTCATTTGCCCAGCTTTTCCCATGGTTACCATTTGCAAAACACTAAAAGCAAAGCCGATTTGCATATTTTGCGGCACATAGGAAAGGACTTTGGCGCGTTCTTGCAAATTTAAGCTGCTAATTTCGCAAGAGTTAAGGAAAATTTTCCCTGATAAGGGAGGCAATAGGCCAAGTAAGGTTTTGAGTAAAGTGCTTTTACCCTCGCCATTAGCACCAAGAATACAAAGGACGCTGCCTTGCTTGATTGAAAAATCAATATTTTGGCAGATCATTTTGCGATGATAACCAATAGTAAGGTTTTGAACGCTGATCAAAGTTTGCATTTATTTTCCTTTGATTAACAGCCAAATGAAAATTGGCGCACCAATAATGGCGGTTAAAATGCCAAGCGGGATTTCAGTTGCGGCAAGTGAGCGGGCGCAGCTATCAACAAAGAGTAAAAATATTGCACCAATAATAGCTGATGTTGGACCAACACGCCCAAAACTTGGGCCAACAATCATGCGGCTAATATGGGGAACAACAAGACCAACCCAGCCAATAATACCAGCAATTGAAACGGCAATTGAGGTGAGTAAAGTGGCGCAAAGAATAGTGGTAAGGCGGATTTGTCCTGTGTTAATGCCGATTGTTTTAGCCTCTTCTTCACCAAGGGTCATGACATCAATGCGAAAACGCATGGCAATTAATATAGTAATACCAATGATAAAAAATGGTGCTAATAGCAAAATATTATCAAGCTCTACCCGGCTTAAACTTCCTAACAACCAAAAGGTGATAATCGGTAGTTTTTCATAAGGGTCACCAATAATTTTTAAAAGCGATACGCCTGCACCAAACAGGCCGCCAACAACAATACCAGCCAAAACGAGCACCAAAGTGACATCGCGCCGTGGTACAAGTCGAGCAATGAGAAGAACGATAGCAACAGCACCAATACCGCCCAAAAAAGCACCGACCTGAATGGCAAATAGGCTTAACGAGGCAACAATGGCTAAACATGCGCCAAAAGCTGCGCCTGAAGAAACCGCCAATATATCTGGTGAAACAAGGGGATTTCGAAAAATGCTTTGATAGGCAGCGCCGGCACAAGAAAATGCGCCGCCAATCAAAATCGCGGCAAAAATTCGCGGCGCTCTAATATTTTCAATGATACTGATTATCGTATCATTGGGTCGCTCACCGCCAAAAATACGCCATTCTAACCATTGTAAAAATGTTGATGCTGATATTGGATAGGCGCCAATTTTTAAATTGATGAGAATAACAGCAATTAAAAATAACGGCAGCCCTATCCATTGCAAAAGTTTGATTTTCATTGAGAACCAGTTTTTTGCGGTTGAGTGCTAATCATGAGGTCATCAAATGCCTTATCATCAAGCGTGATATGATAAAATAGGTCATAAAATTCACCAGCGGTGGCTTTGATATCCACATCATAGTTTTCTGGATAAAGAATATGGGTGAGCCAAATGACGCCAATGGCGCGATTGACTGAAGGGGGAACATCAATCCAACTATAAGGCATGGATGGGGCAAGATAAACCTTGTTGTTTTTAACCGCACGCAAGTGCTGCCATAAGGGATCGCTGGCGATAGTTTCCATAAATTTTGGATTTGAAGCAATGATAATATCAGGATCAAGAGCTAAAATGTGATCCATGGATAATTGTAATATGCCTTGGCTACCAATATTAGCATCAACTGCATTGATCGCGCCAGCGCGTTCAATCACTTCTGCATGGATAGAACCGCTGCGCCCCGTTTCTTTACCATCGACACCACGGGCATAATAAATACGCGGACGCTTATCCTGCGGGATCTGATCTATTGCGGTTTTTACCGCTTTCATATGGTTTTCAAGCCACAGCGCGCGTTTTTCACCTTCATCTGGTTTATTGATTGCTTTTCCAATCTCTCGATAGGCTTTCGGGAAATTGTCTAAACTGCCATCAAACAGGATATAGGGAATATTAGTGCGCTTACGCACCATTTGGGCAAGTTCAAGGTCAACCGTGCCAACATTTCCTAAATCAATAATGACATCAGGTTTTGCCAATAAAAAACGTTCAATATTGGCTTCACTGCCAACCCGTCCGCCAAGAGAGCCAATGACCGGCATGTCAACGGCTCGTTGCCCTAAAAATTCGCGGCGCTTTTCACCAATTTCGCTTGGCCAACCCATCATTAAATCTGGTGCAAGCGTATAAAGGAAAACACTGGCTGGCGGCCCTGCGGGGGCGACCTTGGCGATTTGGTCTGGTATTTTTACAACTGTGCCTGTTGCATCAATTATTTCAGACGCTTTTGCAAAGCTTGGAACTAATATTAAGATTATGAATAAATAACGCAGTAAGACCATTGCACAGACCTTTATTTCCACTATGAGCTCGTTTTTTTGAACAGAGTTTTTTGCAAAACTTTATGCATTAGAAAAAAATACTATTTACACTAGCTCTAAAAAACATTACGGTATATAGGTAAACTACATAACGATTTATAATTCAAGTAGCCATTAAGGTTAAATAGAAAAAATATCACCTTTGTTCATGTCTAATATACTGACATGCAAGGGGTGGTTTTTTGCAAACTTTTTTGGCGCATTGTGCACTTTAATCGTATATTTCTTAATCATATTTTTCCTTGAGGGGTCTTGGAAATGAAAGACAACCAAAAAACACTGCATAGCCTCATAAAGGCTATGCTTTTTGCCGCCGTATCGTTTTTGACCTTATCGCAAGCCGCATTTTCCGCGCCAGTTGAAGGGCAAGACCAAAATGCGTCATCGTCACCAAGCAGTTTAGAAAATCAAAACCGTACTGATGATAATAATGCAGGTGTCTTCACCCTTGGTACAATTACAGTTTTTGGCGCAAGAGCCAATGCTGCTACGAGCGGTTTATCGGTTTCTGAAAGCACTGTTACATCAGAAGATATTCGCGTTTATAACCGCAACACTTTGGGCGATGCACTTAAAGTGACACCTGGTGTTATAGTTCATAGTTCTGGTGGGCGGCGCAATGAAAACCGCTATTATATTCGTGGTTTTGATATGAATCAGGCGCCGTTGATGGTTGACGGCGTCCAAATTTATCTGCCCTATGATAATGGCCTTGATATTAATCGATTTTTGACACCTGATTTATCACAAATACAGGTGCAAAAGGGCTATGTATCGGTACTGAATGGCCCTGGTGGCATGGGCGGTGCTGTCAATCTGGTGACCCGCCGCCCAGAAAAAGCCTTGGAAGTTGAATTTCGTCCCACTGTTGAATTTGGCAATACAGGTAGGGTTGCCAATTATACCACCTATGGTTATGTTGGCAGTAAGCAAGACACTTATTATGTACAAGCAAGTGGTGTTTATAGCGATAATGATGGCTTTTTTCTCTCCCGCCATTTTGATCCAGTGGTTATTGGCAATAGTATTATTGAAAATGGTGGCCGTCGTGATTTTTCATCATCAAGGGATTGGCGCGGTAATTTGAAAATTGGCTTTACGCCAAATGAAACCGATGAATATACGATTAATTATACCAAGCAAGAAGGCCACAAGGATTCGCCCTATTCAATTTTTGCGCCTGTTGATGGTTTAACAACCAAACCGCCTAAAGGTCTTGGTTACCAAGCCAATTGGAATTGGCCGCAATGGGATGTTGAAACCATATCATTGTCAAGCCACACTGAATTTGGCGAGCATACTTATCTCAATACGCGGTTTTTCTATGCTGAATTTGACAATACCATTGCAGCCTATGATGACTATCACTTTAATAGCCAGTTTAAGGGCAAGGCTTTTCGCTCAACCTATCATGACAAAAGCTATGGTATGAGCATGGAAGCTGGTACCAAGCTATTTGAACGCAATGATTTAAAAGCTGCTTTCCATTTTCGCCGTGATGAGCATGAAGAGCATAATATCAACCAGCCTTCTAAGCCAACCGCTATATATGATCCGGTAACGGGGCAAGATGAAAATATTTTTTCAATCGCGGTTGAAAATACTTTTCATGCCACGGATAAGCTCGACTTAGTTGGTGGTATTAGCTATGATTATCGTGATTTAAAAAATGCTGAATATCTCATTAAAGGGACTCGTGATATTGGGCATTTTGAACTTTCTGATGATGATGCAATAAACTGGCAAATGGCAGCAATTTATCGCCTAACCACTACTGCAGAGTGGCATGCCAGCGTTTCTAGCCGCACACGCTTTCCAACTATTAAAGAACGTTTTTCAAGTCGCTTTGGCGCGGCTGTTCCAAATCCGTGGGTGAAAGCGGAACGCGCAACAAATTATGAAATTGGCTGGTCAGACTTTGTAACCTCTGATCTTGAGGTAAGCACTGCAGTGTTTTACAACAATGTTGAGGATATGATTGATTCTGTCTATCTTGGCGTTATGAACAGCGATGGCCGTGAAATGGCACAAAGTCGCAATGTTGGTAAAGCTCGATATTACGGCATTGAATTAAAGGCTGAATGGCAAATTAATGAAAACCTACTTTTTGGTGGAAATTATAGCTATTTGAAGGGCAAGATCACGTCGCCGAATGAAAGCGAAACATTGGTGACGGGTAAGCCGCAACATCAAGCTTTCATTTATGGTAAATGGACGCCGATTGAAAAGCTCACCATTTCACCTAGCATCGAAATTGCTTCTTGGCGTTATTCACGCAGCGCAATCCAAAATATTTATCGCAAAGCTGATGGTTATGTTATCGGCAATATTTCTGCCGAATATAGCTTTACGGATAATGCAAGCTTGCTCGCAGGGGTGAGAAATATTAGCGATGAAAATTATGAAGTTGAAGCTGGTTATCCAGAGGCTGGACGAACATTTTTTTTAAGTGGCCGTTTTACTTTTTAAGCTGAAAGTTTACGAAAATATAAAGCGCTGGTCTAACATTTTAGGCCAGCGCTTTTTTTGTTTCTAGACGAAAAATTGGTTTTCAATTTTGAATAAATACTCTAGATTTTTTGTGTATCAAAATGTTTAAATAAAAACATAAAGAACCTAAAAAGGGGAAGAGATAATATGATTTTGATTGGGCAATTAGACTCACCTTATGTGCGCCGTGTTGCAATTTCTGCGGCCTTTATGGGGCTTGAATTTGAGCGCAAGAACCTTTCGGTCTTTCGGGATATTCCAGAGTTTTCAACTTATAATCCTGTATTGAAATCGCCTTCTTTTGTGAGTGATGACGATATAGTTTTAATGGATTCAACTTTAATTATTCAATATCTTGAAGCGCAAACACAAAAGCAACGTAGCCTTTTACCAAAAGATAATCTTGCGCTAGAGTTGAGGATTATTGGGCTTGCTTTAGCAGCTAGTGATAAAAGCGTCCAAATTGAATATGAAGAAAAGCGTCCTATAAGTGAACGCTCTCCAAATTGGCTAGCGCGAATAATAGAACAAATGCTGAGTGCTTTTTCTCTTTTAGAGCAAGAATATCAGAAAATATCGACACCTTGGCTTCATGGTGAGGAAATTATGCAAAGTGATATAACAACCGCCATTGCTTTGAATTTTTCTTATAATACCGTGCCGGATTTGATTACCAAACAAAGCTATCCAGCACTTAACCAACATTGGCAAAGGGCAGAAATGTTGGATATTTTTAAACAATATCCTTATTGTTAATTTTATTATTGAGAAAATTATTCCATAATAAGTATATGGTATGATGAATATAATTTTAAAATAAAAACAGGATGATTGTCTTTTTAAATCAAACTTAAGACAAAAACTTGTATAAAGACTGATTATGACACCTCTTTGCTATATTGCATGGCAAAATCATGCCAAACGGATGGAATTATGACCATAGAAGTTGAAAATCACAATTGGCAAGCAAAACTGGCGCGTGTGCGTCGGCTGACCTTTGCTATTTTGATTTTCGAGCGTTTATGGCCGTTGGTCTTGCCGGTTATTTTAGTGGTTTTGAGCTTTTTTGCGCTTTCATGGTTTGGCATTTTTAAAATGGCTTCCGGTTTAACGCAAATTGGCTTGCTATTGGTTTTTGCATGTTTACTGTTTTGGTGTTTGCTGAAATTGTTGGATTTCAGATCACCCACTCGTAGTGATGTTGATAACCGAATTGAAAAAGCAAGTGGCTTAAAGTTTCAGCCAATTCTTGCGCAATATGATGCGCTACCGCCAACCAGTGATGAAGTTGCTAAAATATTGTGGCAAGCACATCGCCAACGCTTGGTTAAATCCTTAAATAATTTACAAAGTGGCTACCCATCGCCCAATATTCCGCGCCAAGATCCCTATGGTTTGCGCTCGATTATTATTTTAAGTTTTGCTATTGCTTTTGCCTATAGTTTTAGCCCATCCTCAGGGCGCATTGATGATGCATTTTATTTTGGCAAACATGCCGACTGGTCCAATATGCGCGTTGATGCGTGGGTTGCGCCGCCTGAATATACAGGGCGCGCTCCGATTTATTTAATTGAAAATAATACATCTTCCAAAACGGACGGACAGTTTGATGTGCCAGTCAATAGTATTGTTAATTTGCGTATTAGCAGTGCTGATACGCGCTTAAAACTTACTGCTAATTGGCATGATGGTGACAATACGCTTAAAAGTGAAGACATTGCAGCTAAGGCCGATGATAATAGCGATGTTATGGCTTATGATGTCAAATTAACCAAAGCGGTTACGCTTTCCTTGACTGGCCCGCATACGGATTTAAGTTGGAATTTTAATGCAATTGCCGACCAATCCCCGCGCATCAGCTGGGAAGGTGATCCCAAAAGGGCAATTAATGGTTTGCTTGATTTAAGCTATAAAATTGATGATGATTATGGTGCGGTTAAAGCTTGGGCAACGATGGAACTCGCAAAGGATGATGATGGCGAGATCCCATTATCTAAAGGGCACCAGCTTTTTCCAGTGCCTGATATTACTTTAACATTGCCACGCAATGGTAAGGGAATTACTCGTACATCGAAAGATTTTGCCGCAAATCCTTGGGCCGGCGCTAAGGTTTATATGACCTTGCATGCACAAGATGCAGCAGGTAACCTTGCATCAAGTGAGCCTAAGGAGTTGGTTTTGCCGCAACGCAGTTTTGGCAATCCACTTGCCCGCGCTTTGATTGAGCAGCGCGGCCTATTGATTGCAGATACAGCCAATAAAGATCATATTCTTGATATGCTTTATGCCGTGCAAATTCGTCCAAAAGATACAATTAAGAATGCCACAACGGTGATAACCCTTGCGAGTGTTAAGCGCCGCCTTGCCGGTGCTAATAATGATGAAGAATTTCGCAATATTGCCGACTATTTATGGGATATTGCCGTTGGAGTTGAAGGTGGCAGCTTAAGCGCAGCAGCACAAAGACTAAAAGCTGCACAGCAAGCCTTGCGCGATGCTTTGCGTAATGGCGCAAGTCAAGACGAGATTGAGCGTTTAATGGCTGAGTTGAAAAACGCCATGTCCGCTTATATGGATGAGCTTGCGCAAAGTGGCCAAAAATTGCAACAACAGCCCGGCCAGCAAATGCAGGACTTGAGTGAAGATGAATTGCAAAAGAAGTTAAAGGAGCTTGAAGACCTTGCCAAAACTGGAAATCGTGCTGCGGCAGAGCAATTATTATCTGAACTTGAAAAAATGATGGATAATATGCAAGTCACCCAAAGTGAGGGGGGCAGCGGTAGTGGTAAGGGCGAGAATAAAGATAGCGCAAAGCAAGAAATGCAGAAAAATATCGATAAATTATCGGATTTAATGCGCCGCCAACAAGAAATGCTTAATGATACTAATAAGATGACTGGCGAACATCAGCGTGGTGAAAAATCTGATGAGGATTTTGCTAAAGATCTTGATGATTTGAAAAAGCGCCAACAAGAATTATCCAGTGATTTAAAAAATCTGCAAGAGGATTTAAAAAAGCAAGGCATGAAACAAGGCGAAGGTCTTGATGATGCAGGGCAAGCGATGGAACAATCGCAAGAAGCGCTAGATAATGAAGATGGCGAATCGTCAACCCAAAGCCAAGCCGATGCCCTTGATGCAATGCGTAATGGCGCGCAGGAAATGATGGCTGAAATGCGTGAAGCCTTGAAGGAAAAAGGTGAAGGCACACCCAATGATGATCGCAAGATTGATCCATTGGGGCGTGAGATGGGCGGCGAGCAAAATCAGCATGGTGATAATGCAATTCCAAGTGAAAGCGATATTCAAAAAGCCCGCCGCATCTTGGATGAAATTAGGAAACGCCTTGGCAATCTCACCCCAGAAATGGAACGCCAATATCTTGAACGCTTGCTAAATTTTGATTGATGCCCATTTGTGTTAAGCTAAGAATTAAACACCAATTATATTAGATAATGTATTTAGCCGAATTGAGGTGGTTCATAAATATTGGCCTTAGGTGCTATGCCGTGATATTTTTCGACCTCGACAAGGCAGGAATTGGCACTGGTGGCTTGGGTGAGCGTTGATGTTCCGTGATCTTGTGTCAAGACATTGGGATTGCCATTTAGCTCAAGCTTGTTACCGTTTTCATCTTGCCATGGATTAAACCAAGCCCCTGTTGCCATTTGTGTGACACCTTGTTTTATATCTTGGCTAGGTTTTGCTATTGCAAGGCAGGCACCGCGCTCGTTAAAAACGCGCACCAGATCATTTTCTTTTATATTTCGCTGTTTTGCATCATCTTCATGGATAAGGATTGGCTGACGGCCATGCTGTTTGGTCGCTTGTGGTTGTGCTGCATGATCCCACTGGCTGTGGAGTTTGTCGCTAGGTTGGCAGGTAAGAAGGTGAAGCGGAAAACTCTTTGTTTTATCTGATCCGAGCCATTCACTTGGTGGTAGCCAGGTTGGATGGGGGGGGCAGTCTTGATAGTTAAAAGCTGCAATGGCTTTTGAATAAATTTCTATTCGTCCTGATGGTGTCCATAAACGGTTTTCATCAGGGGATTGACGAAATTCGCTCAATAGTGGCTTTATTTGCCTTTTAGGAAGTTCAAGATAGCCAATGTCTTGAAATGTGCGATAATTGGGCAAATTAATATGTTGATGCTGAAAAATTTGGCAGCTTTGCTGATATAGCCAATATAGCCAATCCGCTTCGCTACGTTTAGCGGTAAATTGTTCTTCAAAACCTAATCGTTGAGCAAGTTGTTTTAATATCTCATGATCGGTTGTGACGCCTTGCGGTGGCTGGCTTAAGGCTTTGGCATAAGTTAAGAAACTATCATTGCTGGCACTTGCTATATCGTCACGTTCTAGAAACGTGGCGGCTGGAAATACAATATCGGCATGGCGGGCATGGGCGTTCCACCAATGTTCATGGGTGATGATTGTTTGTGGCTTTTGCCAAGCATTAACCAGACGATTTAAATCTTGATGATGATGGAAAGGATTGCCGCCAATCCAATAGACGAGTTTTATATCAGGATAATTTTTGGTTTGGCCGTTAAATTGATAATTGGCATTGGGGTTAAGCAGCATATCGGCAATGCGGGCAACGGGGATTGCGTCTTTGATCGGATTTACCCCTTGCGGTAATGATGGTAGAGCAACTTTGGGGCCATTCATGCCGATATTGCCGGCTGAAGAATAGCCAAAGCCAAAACCTTGTCCTTTTTTTCCGATATTGCCTAGCATAGCACTTAGAGCAATTGTTGCCCAATAGACTTGCTCGCCATGATCGGCACGTTGCAACGACCATGCGACCATGATGAATGTTTTTTTGTCAATTATCTGTTTGCCCAAGGATAAAATTATATCGGCATTAATGTCAGTGATGCCCGCTGCCCAAAGATGATCTTTAATGATACCGTCATTTTTGCCATGAAGATAATCAACAAAATGATCAAAGCCAGTTGTGTATTGATTGATGAAATTATAATTAACTCGATGATTGACGAGGACGTGGTGGCATAAAGCCAATAACAAAGCCGTGTCGCTATTAGGGCGCAAAGAAAGCCATTGGGTTTGAATATCGCTATCGCTTTTAATGGGCGAAATAGAAATAAGGTCAATGCCCTTTTGGCATAGTTTTTGCAAATGGCTATGGGTGTTATGACTAAATAGTCCACCAGAGTTAACCTGTGCATTGCGAATTGGTGTACCGCCAAACATTAAAACAAGTTCGGCTTCATCTAAAATATCGTCATAACTGGTATGATTGGCGACTAAGCCACTAAGACCACCGATAATATGGGGTAAAATTGTTTCGCCAGCGCCATAGCTATAAGTTTGGATTGAGCGAACCGAACCGCCAGCAAGATTGAAAAAGCGTTTTAATTGGCTTTGGGCATGGTGAAAGCGTCCGGCGCTTGACCAACCATAGGAGCCGCTATAAATTGCCTCATTGCCATAAATTTGTTTAATACGGGCAATTTCTTGAGCTGCAAGATCAAGAGCAAAATCCATCTCTACTTCAATAAATTCATCTTGGCCGCGTGTGCCAATTTTTGCTTCTGGTCCATATTCAAGATAGGATTTGCGAATGGCTGGTTTTAAAATGCGGCAAGGTGCAAGGCGGTATTGTGGGTAATCGGTGCCAAAGCTTGCCGGTTGGATATCTTTATGGAAGGGGAAAAGGGTTGCATGATCATGTTGATAAATGCCCCAATGGGTGGTTAGAAAATATTTGCGGTTTTCCATTTACCCATCCTTGCAAGCATTTATGCTTTAACCTTCGATCACGTAAAGAGTGATATTATAATGCGGGGTTAAGTTCAATGATTGCTTATCTTGAAAAAGATCGAATCGTTGATAATTTAATATAAGTAATGCTTAATTTAGCGGTATTAATGACATTAAATGACAGAAAATAGATTGGAATGACCAATTATATTTTTGCTTTTCCAACTCTAATTTTTAAAAAATAATATTTAAAATCAATATATTGTTTGCGTATTGTTAGGTTTATTTGTATGTTTTTGATTTTTTTAACAGTGATTTGCATTTTTTTCTTGCAATGAGAACAAAAGGTGAATATATGACATATATCTTCAAAATGCAAAATTGTATCCAACGACCAAGCAATGGCAAATCAGCTGCTTGATTCATGATTTATGTGATGATTGGTTGAATGACATATTGGAATAGATTTTAATTGGCTTGGTTTATATCATTCAGCTAATAATTTAACTGTATTCCAGTCGGTTTTGCTTTTCTTGGAAATAAGCCAATTTTTAGCATTGATATTGGTTTTGGCTGCTGTTTTATAGGCGGGCATTGTTAAGATAAGTTGGTTTTCATTATCCAAATCTTGTGCATTTTGGTGAATATGAGCAACAACAATAGTGCCGTCACTAAATTCAACGCTAATCGGGGTTGGGAGTGTGCCGCGGTCTGGCAGTTCGTCTTGCTGTTTTAGTTGGCAGCCTGGATATAGATGTGTGTTGGAAATAGAAAAGCCAAAAATAAGATCATTTGCTTGATGGTTACTCATTTTACGTTCCAATTTTGTTATATTCCAATTTTGAAATGATGCAGATGATATTTAAAAAGGGTAGCTTGAGCTTTATACTTGCATTTGCCAAAAATTTCAGGCCACTTTGCAAAACTTGCAGCGGTGGTAATGATGTTTTGAGATGGTGCTAAGGTATAAAATGCCAAAAGGAAATTATCTACCGCACATTTACATTTCTGAATAGATTTTTGTAAATGTGCCGTAGATATGTTTAGGATACCTTAATTGATTACTATTTTAAAAACGATACATGCTAAAGGCTTTTGGATCAATCACTGGTGTTGCGCCCAATAATAGGTCCGCGGCAATTGATGCAGATACTGGGCTTTCTGTCATGCCCCAGCTTGTTGCTGTATTGACAACGAGACCTGGACATTCATTGACCAAAGAAATGATTGGCGATTCATCGGGGGCAACTGCCATAGCGCCGCTCCAGCGATCGATAATTTTTGAATCATTAAAGGCTGGAAACTCTTTTTTAAGGGAAATTAATGACGCATCCAAGTCTTTGATGTCTGGGACGGCGACCATATCACGATTGCTTTCAAATGGCGATTTTTCGTCCAATTTCCAACTGGTTTTTTGAGTGAAGGAATCAAGCAATTGTTTATTGATTGAGATGTGAATGGCAGCGTCAGGTGCAGAAAGGAGCGGAAGATATTTATAACCATAGCCAAATGAATCTTTGACGATGGGAATAACTTCAATGCGCGGTGAGGTTGCATAAGTGCCGTCGGCCTGTTCGCGGAAGAATATATTTCCCGGTAATGCAACATTTGCGCCAGGAAGTCCCTTGCCGCCGGTAATTAATTGTTGTGATTGATAGGCTGGTAGAGTTTCTAGATCGACACCGAGATTTTGCATGAAGAGACGAGACCATGCACCACCGCAAAGGACAACACGTGATGTTTTGATTGAGCCATTTTCGGTTACTACTTCCGATACCGCGCCTGCTTGTTTTTCAATTCCGCGAGCTGCGCATTGAGTGTAAATTTTTACCCCGATTTTTTTGGCATATTCTGCCACTTTAAATGTTGTAATTTCAGGGTCGAGGCTTCCTGAATCTTCTTCAAAACCAGCAATTTTCCAATCGGAAGTGGCGCCTTTTAGACGGTCGTTTAATTCACTACCTTCGATAATACGGGTTTGAAGTGGAATTTCTGTACCGGCTTCTTCCTTGGCTTGCGCTATCCATTTTTTGACATTTTCCAAATCTTCTTCATTAAATGGAACTTCAACACGCCCTTGTGTTCGGTAGCTTGTATCAGCGCCAAGTTTTGCATTCATGTCGCGCCAATGTTTTTTACCTAAATGGTGGAGCATGAATGTTGCGCCTTCCATTTTATAAGTGATGAGCTGCCCATAAAAGCGCGATGATTGCTCGCCGGCAATATTGCCCTTTTCAACGACAACAACCGCTAAACCTTTTTCAGTAAGATTGATGGCGGTCATCAATCCTAATATGCCGCCACCGATAATAACGGCATCAGCGCTTTGCGGAAGAGGTCCTGTTGAGCCGTCAACAAAACCAACCCGTGGCTTTCCGGGAACCAATCTGCCTTCGCGCTGTAGCATGGGGGTGAGAACGCCAACACCGACACCAACAGCACAAATAGCTGCACCGCCCAAAATTAGTTTTCGTCTACTAATATTCATATTCAAACCTCTTTATTGAAGTTATTTCTAATTTATTGGCACGAATTAAAATTGGCCAAAAACAATATATTAGAAATAATTTATGCTATGTTTTGTTGAAATGCATGCTTGCAAATAGGGTTGTAATGCGATGGAAATTATAAGGCTTGAGACTAGAAAATCCCATTTATCTTCCCTGTTTTGGGAAAGAATTTATGCCCAATTTTAGTGCCGCATTTTCCCGATATTGGAAAACTATACTTGGTTTGTCATGATATGTCACCAATACAACACCAATTAGGTGATTACATTATTGTGAGCTTCATGCGAAAATGTGAAAAGCGATCTCATGAGAGCGTTCAATAGAGATTAGTGATTAATCGCTGCCTATGTTTAATGAGCTGCGTTAAGCGAACAAAGTTTGGTGGCTAATGGATAAATTTTTACTTATTAATTAGTTCTACTAATAACTCTAATTACTTTTTATAGCATTCTCAATAAATTATTTAACGGTTATTGATGGGTGAAATCAAATTTGATGCAATTTGATGTTACTGCAATTTGTGAATAATTCTTAAAATGGGCAGATCATTGCGCTGCATCATTGCCGCTAATTAGGAGCTGTTATGAAATATGTAAAATTTGGAGCCACCGGCTTAGATGTATCAAAAATTTGTCTTGGTATGATGAGTTTTGGCCAACCGGGCGAACAAAACGGACTATTTCCGTGGGCTAAAGATTTTGACGCGGGTAAAGAGACGTTTAAAAAGGCAATTGAACTTGGTATTAATTTTTTTGACACCGCCAATGTTTACCAAATGGGAAGCAGTGAAGAGATTACTGGCCAGTATATTAAGGCATTTAATCTTAATCGTGATGAGATTGTTGTGGCATCGAAGGTTAATTTTCCGATGCGCCCTAACCGTCCTAATGGTGGTGGCCTATCACGCAAAAATATTATGACCGAGATTGATCATAGTTTAAAGCGGTTACAATTGGATTATCTTGATGTCTATCAAATTCATCGCTTAGATCATTCCACCCCTTATGAAGAAACCATGGAAGCATTGCATGACGTAGTAAAAAGTGGCAAAGTTCGCTATCTTGGTGCATCTTCCATGCATGCTTGGGAATTTGAGCGATTGCAAAATATTGCTGAAAAGAATAATTGGACCAAATTTATTTCCATGCAAAATCACTATTCGCTAATTCATCGCGAGGAAGAACGGGAAATGATCCCGCTTTGTGTTGATCGCAAAGTGGCGATGATCCCGTGGAGTCCTTTAGCGGGTGGCCGATTAACCCGTCCGTGGCAAACCGCAACCGATCGTTCAAAGATTGATAATGTATCGCCGATGGTTTGGGGTAATAGTGAAAACTTGGATAAGGTGATTGTTGATAATGTTGAGACCTTGACAAAAAAGCGCGGCATTTCCATGGCGCAGCTTAGCCTTGCTTGGATGTTAAGCAAACCGTTTATCACTTCACCAATTATCGGAACAACATCACCCCATCATATTGATGAAGCGGTAAAAGCCCTTGATATTACCCTTAATGATGATGAAATTGAGTTTCTTGAACAAGCTTATAAGCCGCATCCGGTTTTAAGTGTATTTTAAATACTGATTTTTTGGAAGTTATACAGCGGATATTCTATAAGTATAACTTCCATTATTGAGACCTTTGACTTTCTGTGTAAAGCTGTATTTGAACCAATTGACCTAGGGCTTTAATTTCATGGTCATTTTTGAAAAGTTAATTAATTTAAAGCGTATTGATCGAAAATAAAATGTGCGTTTTTAGTATGATTAATATTGGTTTTATCAATATGGTAAAAACTACTTAGTTGCGTTGGTTGTAATATACGGATAAAAACCATTATAAAAATTGATAAACTATAGTGTTGACTTTAAGTGGTTTATCAAAGGGTCAAGAATATTGTTATTCTTATAATCAATGAATTGGATAAAATATAGTGGTAAATAAAATCAGCCAAAATGCTGATGAGGATGTGTTTTTTGGTCATCCATGGCGCGGTATTGTTGTCGTGCTTATCTTTTTGATAGTTGCACCGCCAATGGAATTACTTCTATTTGCGTATTGTCAATATGAGTGGGGTAGTGGTACCAAATTGCTCGTTGAAATGGTTGATGTTTTTAATATTTATTTTTTACCAAATGTAAAAATTTCCTATTCATTTTTTGTTGCGCAAGCAGTTTTAGCTGGGCTTTATTGTGCATTTTTCGTTGCTAGAGGACAGGCTCTTTCATGGCGGCAAGCAGTTATAGCTTTGAGTGTATTGGAGCTTACGACAGAATTTTTGATTGAAATTATAACATTTTACTTTCGGGATATGGCTTTTGATGGTTTGTTATTATTTGTCACCTTGTTACAAGCGATATTTGCAGCTTCCATTTGTTGGCTAATTATACGCCTATTAAAAATTGATCAATTCATAATTTTGAAAAAGAATAAATCGGCTTATTAAAGAAAAAGCTATTTTTTTGTGCTATTGATGATTAATAACATATAAGTAGCGAGCAGATAATTTTATGTAAGCTATGATTGATTATGTGAGCGATTATCAGGTGTGGTTTAATGAGTAATATGACAAATAATTCAAATCCTAACGAGGTTTTTAGCCATCCTTGGCGTGGTATTTTGGTTTTGTCTATTTATTTGGTTATATCGCCACCCTTACAAATGTTGGTATTGGTGTTTTTTGATCATGCTTGGATTGGTGGTTCAGACCTACTGATTGAAATTACGAATGTTTTTAAACAGAATTTTGTCCCTCGATTGATGAGTTCTTATTCACTCTTTATGGCACAGGCTGTTTTTGCAGGTCTTTGGTGTGCTTATGGAGCAGCGCAGGGTAGGGCTTTGAGCCTTGGAACTGCAATCACCTCTTTGGTGGTTACAGGCGTTGTTATTGAGCTAATTACCCAAGTCATTGTTGTGCTTGTAAATCATACTGCTTTTATCCCTATGCTTTTATTAATTGCGGTTGTGCAAGGCATTGTTGCTGGCTTTATTTGTTGGTCGCTTGCGCGCAAGTTAAAATTGGCGCGTCCTGCTGATGATATAAAAAGTTAAAAAACCTTGCCCTGTTTATAGAAGGCGAGATGTTTGAGTTAGCGAAATTGGCTTTAAGGATGCAATTGACGTGGCGGAGTTTTCAAAAGATGCAACATTTTGGTATGCGCGATTGGTGCAGGCCTTGTTTATATTCGCCGGTTGTCTTGTTTTTATGCCGCCGCTATGGGCTTTTATTTATTTAAATATCACGGGTGTTTTTTCTGGTTTTGAGCTATCTTTTTCGCAAATTTTAGCATTGACTTTAATACCTTATCCTAAAAGTTTACTAACCGCTTTGTTTATTGGTTTGGTTTTAGCTTTTCGCAGTGGCACATGGGGGAGCATAAGTCTTTTATTTGCAATTTTAACCAGTTTTATCTGCGCCTTTATTATTATGATAATAACGGCAGTTTTGCAGTATTTTTGGCCGCAATGGATGAATGATACAGGCTTTGGCGGCGAATTTAATTTTGGTTGGTTGGTTGCTTTTGCTGCTAGCGGCGCGCTTTATTATTGGCTTTTGGTGCTTTCTGGGTTTTATGATCGCTATCAAATTGATGAGCGCCCCAATCTTATCGCTGCTTTTTGGGCAGCTTTAACCTATGGTATTTCTACGCCAGTTTTATATTTATTGATCACTGTAAAGCTTGCCTTTGGTAGCGCAATTGCTGCCATTGCTTCTGGCCCGATTAAACAGGTGCAAGTTGAAACGACTGCTTATTTAATAGCGGCGTTGCTAGCCTTTGCTATTGCCAGCCTTATGCGGCGTTTTGGCCGACTTACCCCTTTGGCAATATTGGTTTTGCCGTGGGTGGTTTGTGCTGTTCTTTTATTGCTGCGCTTAATTGCTTTGCCAAGTGAGGTAAGAGGTGATTTAAGCAGTTTTTATATTTGGGTCTTTATATGGCTTGCATTTTTGACTGGCATATTAAGTTTAGTGGTTTTCTATTTGCTTGGCATTATCGGTAAGAGGCAAGGTGACGGTTTAGGCCGAAATATCGCGCTTTATGAAGGGCAAAGCATTTTAGGGTCGGTTATCGCCGCTAGTTTTATATTTGCTGTGATGACGCTTGTTGCGCCGATTATTTTGCATTTTACCAATCAATCTTTGCTCGCTATTTTTATTGGTTATCCACCAATTGGCTATTTATGGCGCAATATTTGGATTGCCTATGTACAAGCTGGTTGTATTTTTGGCGGTTTGTTAGCAATTTCGGTTTTTATGACTGGACGTCTGAAATTTAGTGTATTTTTGGGCTGGGCGATTATTGCCTGTTTGCTTGGCTCTTTATTGCCGATGCGTCCATTTATTTTATCATTTGGCTTTTTCATCGATAATATTGCTTGGCCGATGTTGTCCTATCTTTGTGTAATCATCTTATGTTGGGTGATGATGATAGGGCTTGAGCGCTTTGGGGTGCTTGCGCAACTGCGCAATTATTTGAAAAAAGTTTAACTGCAAATTTCTTATAAAAAGGTGATTTATGGTAAAACGGAGTGCGCCGCGCCGCCGTGCCAATACGCATGGCAATAATATTGAGCGTGAAAAACTTTGCAAAGCAGTTTTGAGCGCGGCAGAAGCTGCTGGCAAACAATTTGGCGATAAGGGGCTTGTTTCTTATTTAGAAGCTCAAGCGATTGCAACGCCTAGTCCTTTTTTGACTTTGCTTGGCAAGGTACTTGCTGAGGATAAATTAAGCAAGGGCGCTAAAATAACCCATATTGAAATTATTGCACCGCAACTTGAAGACGTTGTCCAAAACGCTATTGGCACGTTGGATATAAGTGAAGATAAGGTGTGATGACATGTTGAGGTAATATGATACAACCAAAAAGGGTAAAGTCACCCAAAAATCAAAAATCTATTGCGCAAATTGAGTTGCCGCAAAAGCTTGTTGCGGTTTTTGCAGGTAATGCGCGTTATCGCGGCGCATATGGTGGGCGTGGTTCTGGCAAGACAAGGTCTTTTGCAAAAATGGCGGCAGTGAAAGGTTATCAACTTTCTTGTGCTGGTGAGGAAGGGCTTATCATTATTGGTCGTGAATATATGAATTCCTTGGAAGAATCGTCTTTTGCTGAAGTAAAAGCGGCTATTTTATCGCTGGATTGGCTTGCACGTCATTATGATGTGGGTGAAAAATATATTAGAACCAAAGATGGTCGGATTTCTTTTGCTTTTGTTGGGTTAAAACATCATCTAGATTCGATAAAATCTAAGGCGCGGATCCATCTTTTATGGGTGGATGAAGCAGAAAAATTATCCGAAAGAGCTTGGAGTAAAGCTATTCCTAGTGTGCGCGAAGAAAGTTCTGAAATATGGGTGACTTGGAACCCTGAACGAAAAACAAGTGCAACCCATTGCCGTTTTCGTGAACATCCTCCAAGCGGCGCAAAAATTGTTGAATTGAATTGGCGCGACAATCCGTGGTTTCCTGAAGTTTTAAATTTGGAACGCTTGGAAGACAAGCAAAAGCGACCAGAGCAATATGCCCATATTTGGGAGGGTGATTTTATTGGGGCGGCGGAAGGCGCTTATTTTGCTAAATCTTTGTTGACAGCTCGTGAAGAAGGGCGCATTGGCCATGTCGCGCGCGATCCTTTAATGAGTGTTAAAGCTTTTTGGGATATTGGCGGTACGGGCGCGCGTGCGGATGCAACGGCCATTTGGATAGCGCAATTTATTGGGCGTGAAATTAGGGTTTTAAATTATTATGAAGCGCAAGGTCAGCCACTTTCTGCCCATATTGATTGGCTGCGGCAAAACTCTTACGGTGATGCGCAGATGGTTTTGCCCCATGATGGGGTGACCCGTGATCGAGTACATGATGTTAGTTTTGCCGGTAGCCTGCGTGACGCAGGCTTTTTTGTTGATATTGTTCCCAATCAAGGGGTAGGGGCGGCGCGATTGCGTATTGAAGCAGTGCGGCGTTTATTTAATGCTATTTGGTTTCATGAAGAAACAACTAAAGCGGGGATTGATGCTCTTGGCTGGTATCATGAAAAGCGTGATGATAACCGCCAAATTGGTCTTGGGCCAGAGCATGATTGGTCAAGCCATGGCGCTGATGCTTTTGGCTTAATGTGCGTGGCTTATGAAGCGCCAAATGACAAACAGTTAAGCCAACGCTATCAAAATGGTCGATATAATTCATCATCATGGATGGCCGGCTAAAAGAGTTGAGCCAATTTATTTTTTTGGCGCTGCGATAAATATTTTCAAGGATTATAAGATGGATAGAAATGAACATGCTGACTTTAGCGTGCATGATATTGCTGCGTCTAAAGATACTGACAAAGAGCTTGGCAATGAAGCATTAACTCAAAAACTCATTGGCTGGTTTCAAGAAGACATTGCCCATTGTGCTGCATGGCGTGTTCATGCCCGTGAAGATTATGCTTTTTATAATGGTGAGCAATGGGCGGCTGAAGATATGGCGGTTTTGCGTGAACAGCGCCGACCTGTAATGACGTTTAACCGCGTTGCACCACTGGTTAATGCCGTGATTGGCTCGGAAATTAATAATCGCCGGCAAGTGCGTTATATCCCGCGCGAAATTGGTGATAGTATTGCTAATGAATTATTAACTGGTGCTGGTGAGTGGTTCCGCGATCAATCGGGCGCGGAAGACGAAGATTCTGATGCTTTTGCCGATACAGTAATTTGTGGCATGGGGTGGACGGATACGCGGCTTGATTTTGAAAATAATCCCGATGGTGATCCATTAGTTCAGCGTTTGGATCCTTTAAAAATGGTTTGGGATTGCGGTGCTGTGAAAGCAAATTTGGGTGATGCGCGGCGGCTTTGGTATGTTGATGAAAAGCCGCTTGAAGATGTTAAAGCGATGTTTCCTAATATTGATAGTGAGCTTCTTCATGCTGACTGGGCTAAGACTTTGGCCCATGATCCACAAGGCGCGCATATTCATCAAGCTGGTTCTGCTTATAATGACAATAATGATTATGGATTTTCAAAAGATGATAGGGGCCGTAAAATGTGCACTTTGGTGGAGTGCCGCTATGTTGAGCGTGAGAATTTTTATCGTGGCCCCGATTTATTAACGGGGAACCCGCGTGAATATAGCCAATTGGAACTAAATGAAATTTTAAAGCGATTTAAGGACTTTCCCTTTATTAAACAAAGCCGCAAAGTTGTAAAACGCGCATTTTTAGGGCGCACTTTACTGGCTCCGCCGGATAGCCCTTTGGCACCTAAAGGCATGTTTGGCTGGGAATGTATTACCGGCTATTATGATCGTATGAAGCGGCAGTTTTATGGGGTTGTCCGTCCGGCAAAGGATCCGCAACGCTGGTCAAATAAATTTTTTAGCCAAGTGATGTATTTGCTAAACAGTCAAGCCAAGGGCGGTATTATGGCTGAGCGCGGTGCATTTGAGGATGACCGTCAAGCGGAGGATAGTTTGGCGCGTGCCGACCAAGTGACCTGGATGCGCAATGGGGCTTTATCTGGTAATGCTGCGCGTATCCAACCAAAGCCAGTGGCACAATTTCCATCCGGCTTTTTTACTTTGTTTAATGAAAGCAAAGAAGCTTTGACGCAGGTGACTGGCTTGTCGCCAGAATTTATTGGTACGCGAGAAGTGAACCAACCGGGGGTTTTGGAAGCACAAAGACGCCAATCATCTTTAAACCTTTTGGCGTCTTTGTTTAATTCGCTGCGCCGCTACCGCAAACGCCAAGGAACCATTGTTCTTTATCTTTTGCAAAATTACCTATCGGATGGGCGGCTTGTGCGTATTATTGGTGAAGATAAAAGCCAATATGTGCCGTTAACGCGCGACACCATTGCCAATAGGAGTTATGATATTATTGTTGATGATGCGCCGACTAGCCCTAATGAAAAAGAACGCACCTTTGCAATTATTCAGCAAATGTTGCCGATTTTACGCGACTATATTACGCCAGAAATTGGTATGGAAATATTGCGCTATTCGCCGCTGCCAGCGTCGCTAATTGACCGTTGGCAACGTTTGTCGGCAGCACAAAAAGAGGCAATGCCAGAGCAAAATACGGCTTCTTCTGAAGCAGATATAAAATTGCAAGGTTTGCAAGCCGATATTGCTGGGAAAACTGCCAAACAACGCCTTGAAGTTGAGGCAAAAAGCATTGATCTTTACATGAAGCAATTGGAAGCAGAAGCAAAAGCGCGTGATCTTGCTTTAAAAGCGGCAAGTGACGCGCAGAGCCTTGCTGTTGCGCAGGAAAGAAATGCTATTGCTCGTCAGCGAGTAAATAACCAACGCGCCAATTCTTAAATAGCAGCGTCAACTTTTAATTGAAAATTCCTCTTTGATGACATGCAGCCCTTTGCTGCAATGAATAAGGATGTCAAAATGCAAGAAGCAGATGTAGTTTTAAATGATGTTGAACAGGCCTATTTTGAAAGCCGTGGCGCCACCGGATTAGTAAATGAAAGTGGGGAGCGAGATGAAAGCGCAATAGATGTGGGGGAGTTGGATAATAGTGCGCTGAATGACAAGACTTCCAAAGAACCTAATATGCAAAAAACGGTGCCTCATGCAGCTTTGCATGCCGAGCGGGAGGAGCATAAAAAGACGAGGGCTTTGTTAAGTGAATTACGTGAAGAGGCAGAATTACTAAAGTCTTTATTAGATACAACATCGCAAAAAAAATCACTCAATAATGAGAGTGATGTTCCGCCTGATCCAGAAAAGGATTTTATTGGTTTTACCCGTTGGCAAGCTAATGAAATTAAGCGGTTGCGTGAGGATATGGCAGCTGAAAAACAACGCGAAAATGATGCACGACAACAAGTTGAAACCGAAAATGCTTTATGGGGACAATGGAGTAATGCGCTTAGCCAATCACGCAGCGAGATTGGTGATTTAGATACAGCTTTGAATTTTTTAGGGCAAGCGCGGGATAATCAATTAAAAGCATTAGCTGGTATTGATGGACGGTTTAATGATGCTGGTTTTAGAACAAACCAAATGCGCAATGAACTGCGCGATATTGTTGCTGCAAGCTTAAAGCAAGGTGAAAATCCAGCCAAAGCCTTATATGAAGTGGCCAAAGGCTATGGCTATGGGGGACAAAATGGTGCGCGTTTCAAGGCTTTGGGTGAAGCGCAAAATGCCGCGCGAACTCTTGCAGCAACCAATGGCCGCGATGCCGGTGATCCAATGTTGCTAGAAACGCTTGCCGGACTTTCAGAAGCGGAGTTTGCCAAATGGTATGATAATAATCGCGATAATTTCCGCAAAATGTTTGGTGGCTGATATTTAGTTTTTTGGCATCGTTGATGAAAACATGTCTGTAAAATTTGATTAAGTTTTATAGGCATGTTTTGATAACTAATTTATGAATTATTCTAATATAAGTTATTGATTTAATTTTAAATTTTATGTTGCAATTTTCTAAAAAATCCATTTCTTAGACTATATTACTATTTTTCTTAGTGGTAAGTTGCTATTTAATGGAGATATTTTATGAATAAAAAAAGTATTTTTGCATTTCTCGCAATAAGTCTTGTAAGTTTAACCAATTATGCAGTAGGTGAAGAACGTAAAGTTCCAGAACGAATATTGCCAGTTCCATCGACTGTAAGTGATCAAGCAAAGGTTTTGATCGGTGTGTCGCCATCACCACTAATGCTTGAAACACCAAAAACAGCGGATGAGTGGCGGCAATGGGTGGCTGAAAATGCCAAGCAGCTCCAAGAAGCTATGCCAGTATTCAAAAAGGCCTTTGGTGTTGAGGTAGAAAAGTCTCAAATTGCTAATGTTCCTGTTTTTATTGTGACGCCAAAGGTTATAAAACCTGAAAATAAAAACCGCATTATTTTACATTTTCACGGTGGTGGATATGTGCTTAATCCCGGTGAAATTGGCGCTTTTGAAGCGATAGAATTGGCAGGGCTTGGTGGTTATAAAGTGATTTCAGTGGATTATCGTATGGCTCCTGATTATCCTTATCCTGCCGCAATGGATGATGCTTTTGCGGTTTATAGTGCTTTGGTTAAACAGCATGATCCAAAGAAAATTGGTGTTTTTGGATCATCAACGGGTGGTGGTATGACTTTGGCGCTTATTTTGCGTGCCAAATCTGAACACATTGTGTTGCCTGCAGCAATTGCACCTGCTACCCCGTGGTCTGATTTAACTAAGACAGGTGATAGTTATTTTGTTAATGAAGGGGTTGATAATGTGCTTGTGCGCTATGATGGCTGGCTTAAGGGGGCAGCTGAAATTTATGCTAATGGCCATGATATGAAAGACCCGCAATTATCGCCTGTTTATGGGGATTATCATGATTTTCCACCAACTTTATTGACTAGCGGCACTAGGGATTTGTTTTTAAGCAATACGGTGCGTGTGCATCGCAAATTGATTGAAGCTGGAGTTGAAACGGACTTAGTTGTTTTTGAGGGACTTTCACATGTGCAATTCTTATTTGGGCCAATGCCTGAAATGACCGAGCATTTTGGAGATGTCAGCCGGTTTTTTGATAAGCATCTGCAAAAATAAGTTGAACTATAAGCTTTATATCCGATTAAAGAAAAAATGCGCTGGTGAAAGCCAGTGCATTTTTTCTTTGCAAATCTAAGATAGCCGTGAGATTTGTTTATTAAAGGCTTTCGTTTCGCAAAAGACGTATTTTTGCAATTTGTTTTTGTGATCTTATGCTTGCAAAAGCAGGACTTTATAAAGCTTGATTAAAGCTGCGCTTATTGCTGCGTTAAGCAATCACCTATCAAAATTTAAAAGTTTAAAAGGCAGTTTTGCCCATAATTGGGCATGGGCCTCATTTGTTGGGTGTTTATTTTTTCCAATTCATTTTTAGGAGAAACAGCACATGGCTGTAACCAATATTGATGTCAATAATCCTTTGGCGGTTAAAACCTGGTCGCGTCAGCTTGCGGCAGAAATTTCAAAAGCGACAGCGATTGCGCCGCTGATTGGCACATCATCTAGCAGTATTATCCAATTAAAGGATGAGACTTCCAAAGGAGCGGGCGATAAGGTGACTTTTGGGCTGCGCCGCCAATTAATTGGTGATGGTGTAACTGAAGGCACCGAGCTTGAGGGGCGTGAAGAAGCCTTGAGCACTTATAGTGACAGTTTGATGCTTAACGAACTTGCCCATGCCGTACGGGTAAAAAATGATGGCACGATTGATGCGCAGCGCGTGCCGTTTAACTTGCGTGAAGAAGCCAATGCTGGTCTGGTTGATTGGTATGCCGACCGCTTGTCAATGACAGCATTTTTGCATCTTTGTGGTTATACTGGCAAAACACTTAATTTTGAAGGGAATTCGCTAACCCTATCATCGGTTCATTATGGTTTTAACCAACCAACAGCGCCGACGGTTAACCGCGTTTTCCGTGCCAATAACAAAGCCAATGAAGCAGCACTTGCGGTGGCAGATAGCTTTAACCTTTCTTTGATTGATCGGGCTGTCGAAAAGGCGAAACTTGCCAATCCTAAAATTCGTCCAGTGCGTATGAATGGTGAAAATGTTTATGTGCTTTATTTGCACCCAACACAGGTGACATCATTGCGTACCAATACATCTGCGGGTCAGTGGCTTGATATTCAAAAAGCTGCCTATATGGGATCTCGGTCAAAAAATCCGATTTTTGATGGTTCACTGGGTATGTATAATGGCGTTATCTTGCGCGAAGCTGAACATATTATGCCTGGCCTTAGCGATACTGGTGTTGAATTGCCGAATGTGCGCCGTGCGGTTTTACTTGGTGGGCAAGCCGGTGTTATTGCTTTTGGTAAGGATCGCTCTGCTGAAAAATATAAGTTGGTTGAAGAGTTGTTTGATTATCAACGCGAATTAGGTGTTGCTGCAAAAACTGTTTTTGGCTTTAAGAAAACAGTGTTCAATAATGAAGACTTTGGTTCCATCGTTATTTCCACCTATGCCGCACCTGCATAATAACATGATTTAAATTATGGTAAGGGCAGGCAAACCTTGCCCTTACTTTAAGGGAGATAATAATTTTGCCATTTTAAAAACTAAATTCTATTTAATAATAAAAATTATAATAAAAATGGCGAATATATTGTGAATATTATTTTTAAAATAGCTTTTATCACTTTTTTGTCTTTTTCGCTTGTCAATGTGAATATGGCTTTTTCTCAAAATGTTAATAAAACTGATTTGATAGGAAAATGCTTTTATCAAATTATAAAAGATTCTGAAGATGTATATTTAGATCCACTTTGTTTTGAGGAAAAAATTTTTAAAATACCGCGCTATGTGAATAGTCTTTTACCTGACGGTAGCCAAGAGCATGGTTATTTTTATATGTATTGGCATGATTGGTTTATAAAAGATAATCAATTATTTTTTCGCAAGCCTAACAATAATGGTGCAGGTTCATGTGTCATAACACTTGAAAAAGAGATATTAACATTTGTTCGATGCGAAAATGAATGGGCAACACTTAGAGGCAGATGGCGGCAGGGAGAAGTAAAAAACGATTTATAGCATTTGTAGTGAAAGATGAAATAAACTTTTATGCCTTTGCAATGCAATAACGAAAATTACTGAAATAGAGGTATTAGCAAAGGTTATTGCTTATAAGTTTCCGGACTTTGGCAGTTGACCGGAATGCAATCCGATTAAGCTCCTGATTAATTTCCAATCCAAAATATTTTTTATTACTTTCAAATGCGTTTTGTCATTTGATTGAATGATGACCTATGCGAGGGATGAATGGCAGTTATCGTAACAACGGGTGGCCCGATTTCAGGCATACCCACAGTTTTAGCACCGCAAATTAAGACGTTTACTGATTTGATCAATAGTATTTCTGACGATCTTGATGACACAAATAATGAATATTTGGCGCAGATCCAAGAAGCAATCTTTTCAGCTATTAGATTTTGTGAGCGTGAACCTTTTTATTTTAATGAAAGTCGTGAGGTGAGTTTTTTTACCAAACAAGATCAGGAATTTTATTCAGCTAATGATAATGAGGCGATTGCGACTCTAGCTGGTCTTTCTCAGGTTTATTGCCAAAGGGATAATAATCACTATGTGTCTTTAACAGCAAAACCGCCGGAGTTTATGGAAACCAACCAAAGCAATATGTGCGGCGAACCTATCTATTATAGTTATTTTGGGCAAAAATTACGGTTTTATCCTATTCCTGACACAGCCTATCAAATAAGATTGCAATTATCGCCGGTGCGATTTCGCAATATTACTTCGGCGAGTGAGCCAAATCCTTGGTTTTATGAGGCTTTTGATTTAATTCGCGCGAGGGCGAAATATGAGCTTTATAAGGACATTTTAAAAGATGGCGATATTGCTGCAAGTGCCTTGAATGATTTTTATGAGCAATTAGCCGCATTAAGAGCCGAGACCTCGCGTCGCAATGGCCGAGGCCGCATCTATCCGACAAATTTTTAGCATTTTTAGGAAAAGAAAACTGCTTTTTTGTCACAAAATGTTTTTGAAAATTGCCTTTTGAAAGGAAAAGTCGATGGCTTTTTTTCCTATTGCTGAATATCGCCCTGATGTTGCTGATATAAATGGTCAATTTACCGATGATATTTGCAATGTTATTCCTGCCGATGGCTCTTATATACCAATGCCTTCTTTTGAAGTTTTTACCGGTAATTTGATGGCAAAGCCGTTAGGTGGCATTGCTGTGCGCGCCGTTGATGGCACAACGCTTATATTTTGTGGTACTGACACTGGTCTTTATATGCTAGATAATACTGATTTAACCTGGAAAAATATTGGTAAAGAGAATTTTAGCTATTCAGCCAATGAAGATGCGCGTTGGAGTTTTGCGGCATTTGGCAATTATGTTATTGCGGTGAATAAAAACGATGCACCGCAAGTCTTTATCATTGGGCAAGCAAGTCGTTTTCGTAATCTTGGTGGTGATCCGCCGCGAGCAGGTTTAGTGCGGGTTTGGGGTGATTTTGTTTGTCTTATGCAATTGCCTGATTTTCCAAACCGTGTTCATTGGTCAGGGCTTAATGACGCTGAATGGTGGACGGTGGGGCAAAAAAATTGTGATTATCAAAATTTTCCCGATGGTGGCAATGTTCAAGGCTCTAGTGAAACAACAAATCCAATTGTATTTTTGCAAACTGCTATTTATCGTGCCACCTTCGTGCCCGGTTCTGACATTATTTTTAGTTTTCAAAAAATTCACGATAAACGTGGTGCGAAGTCAGCCGCTTCGATTGCATGTCGGGGTTCTTATGCTTTTTATGCTGATGAGGGTGGCTTTTTTCAAATAAGTATGGATGGCACAATTAATCCGATTGGCTTTGAAAAAGTCGATCGCAGTGTTTTTTCTAAATTAAATGCCGTTGATATTTCCAGCATGTTTGGTGCCATTGATCCATTTTATAGCCGTGTTTACTGGATTACCGATTATTTGGGAACTGGTATTTTTAGAGAAATGCTGATTTATGATTGGGGCTTGCAACGTTGGTCTTTGGTCAATGTTGAGACTTGCGGCGTTTTACCGATTTATAATGCTGGCTATACGCTTGATGGTTTAGACCGTGTATCAATGAGTCTTGAAGCCCTACCATTTTCATTAGACAGCAAGGCTTGGCAGGGCGGCGCACCGATTTTAGGAGCGTTTTCGGCAGATTATCGCCTTGGTGCATTTTCTGGCACTGGGATGGAGGCGATTGTTTCATCGCAAGAGATTGGCTCAACCGCGGGTAGTGTGCAACGAATTAGCTCAGTGTTTGCGGCCATTGATACCGATCAGGCATTTTTAAGTGTTGGAACACGATTTCGACGTAACCTTTATGACCCAATTCGATGGGGGGTGGAAAAATTGCCTTCTTATAATAGTGGCCGTTATCACATGCGCGCGCGCGGGCGTTTCCATAAATTTAGGTTGCGTGTTCCAGTCGGTGAGGTTTGGAAACATGTAAAGGGTTTTGATGTTGATTTTAATTTTGCGGGGATGCGATGAGCCTATCAATCTATTTAACCAGTGAGTGGAGCTTTGATGAAATTGCGCCATATAGCAAGGCAATAGGCGAAGCCATGAAAAAACTGGAGCAGCGTTTTCCAGACGATATTAGCATTGCCAATCTTGCCCGCAATATTGCCGAGGGGGTTGAGCAGCTATGGCTCATTTTGGATGAAAAAAAGGACTTTGTTGCTTTTGTCACAAGCCAGAGTGAGGAGACTGAAACCGGGCGTAAGCGTTTGCTTTTATTAGAATTGGCGGGTGAGGGTGGACCATTTATAGCCGATTTGATTAAGACAATTGAAGTTTGGGCGCGAAATAATGGCTTTGATGAAATTTGCCCGATTGGGCGATTAGGTTGGCGCAAAGCTTTAGCAAAACATGGATATGCGGCAAAGTTTGTCCGCTATTATAAGGAGCTTTAATATGGGTGGTAGCACAAGTAAAAACAGTAAGAGCGAACAAAAACAAACGGAAAGCCAGACCAATGCGCCGCCAGCTTGGTCGCAAGCTTTGTTTCAGCAAGGGGCAAGTGATGCTCTTTCGGCCTATCAAAATGGACAAGGCGGTAATGTTTATCAAGGGCAGCGTGCTGCAGATTTAAGTGATACAACAAAATCTGCCATTGATGGTTTAAATGCAAGCGCTAATAATTTTAACAATGATTATCTTCGCCAATTGATGAATAATCCTACCTCAAGTGCTAGTAATTTAACAAAAATGGCATCAGGTGATTTAATTGGCAATAATAGTGCTTTTAACGAAGCATTACAAAATACGTTGAATAATACTGCCACTACCATTAATAGCCAGATGGCAGGTGCTGGGCGATATGGCTCGGGTGCGCATTCGGGAGTTCTTGCCAATAATCTAGGCCAAGTTGCAACCTCCGCTTTGTCCAACCAATATAATCAAGATGTAAAAAATATGCTAACTGCCAATAGTCAGATTGACAGTGCTAATCAAGGGCAAGTGGCAGGTGCTGCCAATTATTTAGGTAATGAAAGCAATGCTTGGCGCAACGCATTAAATGGTGGCCAGACGCTTGATGACAACGCGCAGGCGCAAGTTGATGCTGATTGGCAAAAATGGCTTGAAGATGATAACCGTGATTGGAGTAGGCTTAATCTTTTGCAAAATGCGGCAACTGGTTTTTCGGGCAATTATGGCACAAGCAGTGGTTCGAGCCAAAGCCAGACAACCAAAAAGCCAAGCCTGTTGGATACGGCGAAAACCGTTGGTGGTTTGATCGGCAAGTCTGATATTCGCGCCAAAGAGAACATTGTTCAAATTGGAAATCGCAACGGCTATCCGCTTTATGAGTTTAATTATTGTGGGCAGCCACAACGTTATCGCGGCGTGATGGCGCAAGATGTTTTATCGATTAAACCGCAAGCGGTGTTGATTGATGAAAGTGATGGTCTTTATTGTGTCGACTATAGTGAGATCGGCTTTGCTATGGAATTAGTCCATTAGAGCGTTTTCCGAAAAGTGTGAAGCGGTTTTCGGACAAAAACGCGGTGTATACAATGGATTAGAGCGGTGATCTGATCCAATCAGATCGAAATGCGCTCTAAACTTGCCTAAAAAGGCTTTTTAAGTTTTTCCCTTAATAATTTGGAGATGGTGATGAGCACAATTTATGATTGGTCGCTCAATGCGGCAAATAATGCTAATGCCGATGATATTATCAATTGGTCGGAAGGGCAGCCACCAAGTTCGGTAAATAATTCGGCGCGGGCAATGATGCAGCGTATTCGCGAATATATCGCCGATATTGGTGGCACACTGATCGCTGGCGGAAGTGCAAATAGTGTGGAATTACGCAGCAATGCAACGATAACTAGCCTTTTTGATGGTATTTTGGTGCGGTTTCGAGCAGTTGGCAATAATAATGGTAATGCGACCTTAAATTTGAATGGTCTTGGTGCACGTCCAATATTTCAATCTAATTTTAATGGTGTAACTGCTTTAGTAGGTGGTGAAATTAAAATTGGTGGTATTTATGAGGTGGTTTACCAACAAAGTTTGAATAATGGCGGCGGGGGCTGGTTTTTAGCAGCGCCAACACCGAGCCAAGCCATTCCTACAGGTATGATTGCACCTTTTGCTATGGCGTTTGCGCCAACTGGCTGGCTTGAATGTAACGGCGCCGCAGTTTCACGTACTGTTTATCCTGCTTTGTTTAATGCCATTGGTGGCACTTGGGGGTGGGGTGATGGGCAAACCAGTTTCAATCTACCTGATTTTCGTGGGGTGTTTTTACGCGGTTGGGACCATGGACGTGGAATTGATAGTGGCCGTGCTTTTGCAACGTTTCAAGATAGCCAAAATCGCGCCCATAATCATGGTGGGGTGACAAGTACCAATGGTAACCATAATCATAATTTTACCTATAGATATATAGACGTTGTTGCTGCTGGCAACTTTGGGTATAACGCGTTTGTTCCTGGTGTGCGTGAAGAAACACGCACCACAACAACTAATGGCGATCATAATCATACCATTAATTCTGATGGTGGTAATGAAGCACGCCCAATTAATCTTGGTATTTTATATGCGATAAAGGTGTAAAATGAGTGCAAGTCAAACACCTTTTGCAATTTCGGGCATTAAAGAGCCGGAAAAAATTCGCGTAATTATCTATGCTAATAATGAAATGGTGCATGCGCCACTTAATGCGGTTTTAAAAGCTGGTATAACAAGTGGCAGCAATGAAAATGGGGACTTTGTGCGATTTGCTGATGGTACGCAGCTTTGCTGGGCAAATTCTGTATCGTCAGTAAGGCGTAGCGATAATCAATCCTTTGATGAATGGATTTTTCCAGCTGCTTTCGTGTCAACACCAGTTGTGACAATTACGCCATTGGCAGTGCAAAATAATAGTTCTGTGCTTATTAGTGAGATTGACAGAGCAAAAGTACTGTTTAGTCGTAATGCCAATGAGTTAACCAGTAATATGAAGCCGCCGCAAAGAATGGCCATAGGCCGTTGGTTTTAAAATCATCATTATAATTTATCTGCCGCTTTAAGCGGCTTTTTTATGGAGTTAACCTATGGCTGTTCCCTATCACACCCATAATTTTGAATTGCCAGCCGCAACCAAACAAGAGGTGGTGGCAGGAATTGCAGTTGATAAAGTTGTAGTGCCAGCTAGCCTTGGCAGTGCTGCAGTAGAAGATGTTTCGGCTTTTGCAACATCTGAACAGGGCTTAAAAGCTGATCGGGCGGTTAATCCAGATCGTAAAATTATTGCTGGCAATGGTTTGCAAGGTGGTGGTGATTTTAGTGAGGATAGAACCCTTAATCTATCAGAGGCAACTTTAAATGCTTTGGATAAAGCAAATGATGCCGCTTCTAGATTTTTAATTCTATCTCCTGGACGCGGTTTGACAGGCGGTGGTACCTTAAGTGATCGCAGTATTGAATTTTCATTAAATTCTTCCAGTCTCGCTGCGATAGCTAAGGCACAAACATCTGTCCAGCCTGCTGATCTTGGCGCATTGGCTAGCAAAAGTAAAATCGTTGTTGCTGATATTACTGCAAGTGGAACTGCCAATAATGCGAGCTTTTTACGCGGTGATGGGAGTTGGGCCACAATTACCGCAAGTGGATCGGGAGGTGGATCAGGTGGTGGAGATATGACCAAATCGGTCTATGATCCTGCCGGTAAAAATGCTGATGCATTTAATATGGATAATATGGTTGCTGGCACAACCAACAAAATTTTTACTACAAGTGATAAGGCATTATTGGATAATGCGGCAGCTAAAACGGTTCAAATTTCCTCTGGCACTGGTCTAACCGGTGGCGGTACTTTGAGTGCGAGCAAGATTGAATTGTCACTTAATGCGACAAGTATTGCCGCGATAGCTAAGGCGCAAACATCTGTCCAGCCTGCCGATCTTGGCGCATTAGCCAGCAAAAGTAAAATCGTTGTTGCCGACATTACTGCTACTGGTACTGCCAATAGCGCGAGCTTTTTACGCGGTGATGGGAGTTGGGCCACAATTACCGCAAGTGGATCGGGTGGTGGATCAGGTAGTGGAGATATGACCAAATCGGTCTATGATCCCAATAATGTGGCAGCAGATATTTATGACGCTGATAACCTTAATGAAGGGAGCCGCAATCTATTTTTACGTACAACTGAACGGCGTGCAATTGTTGCTATTTTAGCTGCACAGCGCAGTTTAATTGGCCAGATTGCCTTTTTTCCTGCTAATAATCCGCCATCTGGTTGGTTGAAGGCCAATGGCGCATTGATATCAAGAATATCATACCCTGACCTTTGGGCTTTTGCCACGGAAACAGGTGCTGTTGTTAGTGAGAGTGACTGGCAGGCCGGTGCCCAAGGGTGCTTTTCTTACGGCACGGGCGAAGTGTCGATGTTTCGAATTCCTGATTTGCGTGGTGAGTTTTTGCGTAGCTTTGATGACGGACGCGGCATTGACACCGGGCGTGGAATTGGTACGGCGCAGGGGGACGCGATACGTAATATTACTGCAAGATTGGGGTCTTCTAGCGCTGTGCCATGGCAAGCTGCGAGCGGCGCCTTTTCGCTTAATAATCCGTCAGGCTTTCGTTTTATTAATCCATCCGTTCCAACACCGGGCAGTATACTTACATTTGATGCGTCAAGTGTTGTTCCTACCGCAGATGAAAATCGCCCACGCAATATCGCTTTATTAGCTTGTATTCGTTATTAAGGTTAAAATTATGAACGCACCAAAAATTTATAATTATCATCCAAGTAGTCTTGAATATTTAGGGACAACTTTTGCAGATCGCTCGCCAATGGAGGAGGGTGTTTGGTTGTTTCCCGCCTTTTCAACCTTGCAGTCACCGCCAAAATTTAAAAAAAATCAAAATGTTGTTTTTTTGCCTGAACAAGATAAATGGCAAATTATTGCAGATTATCGCGGTGACGTTTGGTTTGATAGCAATGGCACCAAGGTGGAAATTACTACCTTGGGTAACCCTGCCGAAATTGGACTTTTGCGCCAACCGCCAAAAATAGATCAACAGAAAGTTGGGCAAGAAAAAGTCTATCCTGTTTTAACTGCGCGGCAAATCCGTTTGTTATTACGCAAGCTTGATAAATTGCCCCTTGTGCAAGGCGTGATCAACACTCTGCCATCGCCTAAAAAAGAAGATGCGCAAATAGAGTGGGATTATGGTTTGAGTTTTGACCATGAGCATTTCTTAGTTCAGCATATTGTGAGTGGTTTGGCGCTTGACTGGGATAGTTTTAATGAAGCTTGGCATGAATTTTCCAACATATAATTGGGGATAGATTCTTATCCTAGAAAGGTGATTTCGTGACTAGAAAAATTAATCAACAAGGGTTGGATCACATCAAACGTTGGGAAGGTTTACGCCTAAACGCTTATCAAGATAGTGCCAATATTTGGACAATTGGCTATGGTCATACTGGCATGGCAGGTGATCCATATGTACGGCCAGGTATGGTAATTACCGATGTTGAGGCCACTCATATTTTAATGCGTGATTTAAGGCAATTTGAACAGGCGGTTGAACAAGCAGTTAAAGTTAAACTGAATGATAGCCAATTCGCAGCCCTTGTTTCATTTGCCTATAATGTTGGGGTTGGGGCTTTTAAAAAATCGTCTTTGCTTAAAAAATTAAATAAGGGCGATTATGAAGCGGTGCCGATGGAATTGATGAAATGGGTTAATGCCGGCGGTAAACGCTTGCAAGGACTGGTTAATCGACGATCTGCGGAAGGTGGTTTATGGGCAAAGGGCGAATTTGTTTCATCCAATTATATCAAACCGCAGCCAATTAAGGATAATCCTTTGACCAAGCCAGAAGTGATTGCCCCCATATTGGGAGCTGCATCAGGATTAACCGGTTTTGCGAGTGGCGGGGGACCTTTTCAATGGGCTTTAGCCATTGTTATGGTAGTTGCTGCCTTTATTGGTGCAGCTTTTTTTATTCGCCGTATCAAAAAGGAAAATACCTAAATGATTTGGCCTTACAAAATTGGCATCATTGCTGTTTGTCTATTTGCCGCCGCATCAAGCGGCTTTTTTTATGGGCGCAATTTTGAGCGCGAGGCGGCGCTTGAAATTGCGGTTAAAGCTTACCAATTAGCGAGTAAAATTCAAAATGAAGTTGATCTATATAGCGATTATGCTTTGTGCCTTGCCCTTAATGGGGTGTCAAAGCCGTTCCCCAAAAATGATCCATGCGAGGCTCTCTTGCGCAGGGTGGACGCCACCGCCGAAAATAAATGAGCCAGCCCAATTGGTTTTGAAAGAGCCGCTACTTAGCAAATGGCTTGTGGTAACCAATCGCTTTGGCCAAAAGCAAGGCTGTTGGAAGTAAAGGAAAAAAAGATGCCCTTGTTAGAGCGTTTTCCCAAAACTGTGAAGCGGTTTTCGAACAAAAACGCGGTGTAAACAATGGATTAGAGCGCCAATCAGATCGAAATGCGCTCTAAAAGGCATCTTTTTAAATATACCTACATGATGTGATTAATCATCATATTCTTGGCCGGTAATATTGCCTTGATTGTCAACGCGAAGCTCAAGGCGCTGGTTGTTTCTGTCTGTCACCTCAACTTCCCAGCCGTAATATTTTTGGTCAATATCACGAATTTGATAGCCCGCTTGTTCAATTTTACTGGCAAGCTGTGAGGTGCTGATGCGGGCACTTGTTTGTGCAGGATAGGGCGCATTTTGCGCATAAGAAGCGGACGCTAAACCAGCAACACCAATTGCAGCTATTGCAGAGGTAACAACAAGGGCTCGTAAAGTTTTAACTGACATTTTTCATCTCCATGATTGAGTTTGTTTAAGATTTTGTTTGATGAAACTTATCTAGCATGATTCCCCTGACGCCAATCTCACATGAGCCGTCAGCGTTCTGACAGGAAGTAAAACCTGTTTTTTTAACTGTAGAAAGATATAAAATGCCTGAGAGAAATATTCCGCCTGATTGGTATCTAACGCTATTTGGGCTTTTTTGGACGGGGCTTGCCGGCAGTCTTGGTGCTGTTTTACGGCAAATAACTGGCCCAAAACAAAGTTGGTTGAAACGATTAAGTGAATGGATTGGTGGGGCTATCTGTGCCGTTTATATGACGCCAACGGTCACCCATATTTCACTACATCTTTTAAATAAGTTTGATTTAATTGAACAAGGAGCAATATTATCACCTGAAAGTATAACTGGCCTTGCTGGTCTTATGTGTGGTGCGTTGGGCATAACTTTGATTGAAAGCTTAGTTATTATTATCAAACATTTTAGGCGAAAAATTACGAGTTAAGACTAGTATTATAGCCTTAACCCGCTTTTTACTTTTTATAAAATGCTAAATAAAACTACTTCCAAAGTGTTTTATGAGACATTTAGGATAATTATCGAGATAATTTTGCTGCTATTTCGCTAACATGTTTGCCAAGATATTGAGCGGTGAGTAAATCATTCATTTTAGGGGTGATTTCTGGTGATGCATCACTTGATTGTGCCATCGCACCTAACCAGCTGCCAATTGGGTTTAAATCAGTATCAGCAGTTCCTGCCATCAGACCTAGATTTACCCATATCATCCCTTGTTGAGCAGCAAAAAGACTCATTGTCATAAGGCTATTAAGTTTATCGCCATGTAAAGCACCAGATGTTGTAAAGCCTGCTGCAAGTTTGTTTTGCCAAGCTTGTTTGATAAAAGCAGGGCGGGTTGACTCTTCCATAAATTGCTTAAAACGTGCGCTAATTGTTCCGTTATATGTAGGGGAGCCGAAAATAATTGCATCGGCTTCTTCCAATAACGGCCAAGGTGTTGCCTCATCACTAAGTTTAATTTCAAAGACTTCGGCGCCTTGCACTTCCTTCGCACCTTTTGCTACATATTGGGCAAGTTTTTCTGTATGGCCAAAGCCACTATGATAAACGATTGCAATCTTCATGATGTGATATTCCTTAAATTATATTGTTTAGATTGAAAAAAATTGGTGAACAGAGAAATTGGTTTAAGAAGATGGTAGTGTAAGCCCTTCAACCAGATAGGCGTTGGTTTTTCCTGCTTTATGGCGTAACGGTATAATTTTTTGATAGGCCTTAGAGTAATACCAATTTTTTGCATGCTGCATTGACGGAAATTCTAAGATTACAATAGCTGCATTTGCTATTGACTCTCCTTCCAATGGAATTGTTTGATTATTGCGTACAATCAGTTTGCCGTTAAAAGGTATTAAAGTTGCCAGAACTTGCGATGAATAAGTTTGCATAGGTTCTAAATCATTTAACCAAAACTCGGCGACAAAATAGGCTGGTTTATTTTCAACTATTAAAGATGTGTCTTGCATTTTTATCATTCCTGCGGGATGTGCGTGATGAATGATTAAATATCTTGATTTTGAAAAATAACTAGTCGTATTACAATCATTGAACTTATGAATGCCATTCATTAATGGTGATAGCGCAAAGCTTGTACGAGAAGGTTAAAGGCGGCTGTATGATGTCGGCGGCTTGGATAATATAAATAATAACCTGGAAATGGCTGACAAAATTCTTCAAGAACGCTGATTAAGTGGCCCGATGTGATATAGTTTTTAACTATGTCATGCGGAATGTAAGCAAGACCGAAGCCGTCAAGGGCTGCAGTTAATATTTGCGGGTAGGTATTGAAGGTAAGTTGCCCTTTCACTCGTATTTTGACGGTTTTTTCGTCCACATCAAATTCCCAAGGATAAAGTCCGCCTGATGTGGGCAACCGCAAATTGATACAATTTTGCTGATCTAAATCTTCTAGATTTTTTGGTTTTGGAAAATGTTTAAAATAAGAAGGCGTTGCAACGACCGCCATATGCATATTTGGCCCTATACAAACGCCAATCATATCCTTGGCAAGATGCTCACCTAGACGGATACCCGCATCAAAGCGGCTGCTTACAATATCAACAAGACCGTAATCACTGCTAATTTCAATATTTATATTGGGGTATTTTTCTAAAAATATTTTTAATTTAGGCCAGAGAACATATTGTGCGGCAAGATCGACTGTTGTTAAGCGAATAGTTCCAGATGGTTGGCCGCTTAATTGGGTGATGGTTTCAAGTTTTTCTTCAACTTCTTGCAACAAGGGAAAAACATCTTGAATAAGCTGCTCACCAGCTGGCGTTACTGCAACGCTTCGGGTTGTGCGCGTTAAAAGCCTTAAATTCATTCGCGCTTCAAGTCCACGTATAGCGTGACTAAGCGCGGATTGAGTAAGGCCAAGTTGGCTTGCCGCCCGTGTAAAGCTCTTTTCTCTTGCAACAACAAAAAACAACAAAAGATCATGGATGTTTTCACGTAACATTGTATTATCCGCTTAATTTCTTTAGCCTTTTGGGCAGTGAGGTATTTAAAAACGCCATGCTCATTTTAATGTTTACGCATAAAATGCAGTTTTATTGCGCGTATTATACCATCCAAACCGTGTAAATATGAATAATAAAATGATTGGCTTTTGTATATCAACCAAAATCAAAATTAGCATATTCTTGCGCGAGTTCTTCCAATATAAGGTTTCGACCGCTACCTGGAATCATTTCGCGGCCGATCTCCATAATAACTGGTAGCGCAAGCGGTGATATATGGGCGCAGTGGTGATGGTGAATATGATTTTTAATCCGTGCCAGCATATCACCAAGGCGTGCTATATCTAAAAGGCCATGGGCGGCATCTTGACGGGTTGCTTTTAATAAAATGTGGTCTTTTTGATGATTGCGTAAAACGTCATAGACAAGATCAGTTGAAATGGTGACTTGCCGACCCGTTTTCATCGTACCAAAATGGCGGCGATTAATAAGCCCTGAAATGATCGCGCAATTTCGAAAAGACCGTTTCAATAAATGGCTGTCTTCAAGCCATGCCTCAAGGTCATCGCCCAACATGTCTTCACTCAATAATTCGCTTAAATCTAACTGCCTTGATGCAATAGCTTGATTTAAATCATTAAGCCCCCAAAGAGCAATGGAATAATCGGTTGCGACAAAGCCAAGTGGATTAAGCCCCATGCGGTCTAGACGCTTTGTAAGCAACATGCCAAGGGTTTGATGAGCAAGACGGCCTTCAAAGGGATAGGCGACGAGGAAATGCTGCTTTTTTTCTTGAAATGTTTCAATTAATAATTCGTTTTGTGCTGGCAAAATTGATTTTTGTTGTTGCATTTCTAGCCAATGCCGCACAGCCTCTGGCAATTTATGCCAGCTTTGCGGCTTGGCAAGCATGGCCCGTACTTGGGCCGCAAGAAAGGTTGATAGTGGAAACTTACCGCCAGCATAGGATGGAATGCGCGCCTCATGCTTTGGTGAAAGCGAAACAAAACATTGATTATCCCTTATACCTTCAAAGCGCAAAACATAGCCTGCAAAAAAAAATGTATCACCATTTTCTAAGGATTCAACAAAGCCTTCTTCGATTTTGCCAAGCTGCTTGCCACCATAAGACGTGCGCTTCAGGCTGCCTTTTTTGATAAGGCGCACTTGCAATTCAGCCGCTTCAATGATTGTGCCGATGTTCAAGCGATATTGCTGGGAAATTTTTGCATTGCTAACCTGCCAAAGCCCATCCTTATTTTTGCGAATTTTGGCAAAGTTTTCATAGGCTTTTAAAGCATAGCCACCGGTTGCGACAAAATCCAATATGCGGTCAAAGTCAATGCGGGATAGATTTTTGTAATGAATGCTTGAGGTAACTTCATCATAAAAATCATCTGCATCAAAAGGCGCGGCAATGGCCATGCCAAGCACATGTTGGGCTAAAACATCTAAAGCACCCTTGCTAATATTTGGGCTATCTTGCGCGCCGATATAATTGGCATCAAGGGCTGCTTGACATTCTAGCACTTCAAAGCAATTTGCTGGCACAAGGATTGCTTTACTTGCCTCATCAAGGCGGTGGTTAGAACGACCAATGCGCTGGGCAAGGCGGCTTGCCCCCTTGGGTGCGCCAATATGGACAACAAGATCGACATCGCCCCAGTCAATACCAAGATCAAGGGTAGAGGTTGCAACAATTGCTTTAAGGCTATTGCGGCTCATCGCTTCTTCAACCTTGCGCCGACGGGCAACATCTAGCGAGCCGTGATGAAGGGCAATGGGTAAATTGTCTTCATTTAAGCGCCATAATTCTTGAAATACCATTTCAGCCTGTGATCGGGTATTCACAAATATAAGCGTTGTTTTTGCAGTTTTGATGATATCATAAATATCTGGCAGCGCATAACGGGCTGAATGACCTGCCCAAGGCAATCTTGCATGAGATTTCAAAATGGTGATTTGCGGGGGAACGCCACCTTTTACAGTGACCAATTCGGCAAGGTTATTTCTTAACGATGCGCAAGTTTGCGGCACAAGCCAGCCACGTAGATCATTTGGATCACTAACTGTTGCTGAAAGACCGATGGTTTGTAAATTGGGTTGGAGTTTAAACAATCGCGCCAAGCCTAAGGATAAAAGATGGCCGCGCTTTGATGTGTGTAGGGCATGGAGTTCATCAAATATGACGAATTTTAAATCTTCAAAAAAGCGTTTTGCATCTTTTGCTGCGAGCAATAAAGCGAGCTGCTCGGGCGTGGTTAATAAAATATCAGGCGGGGTAATTTTTTGACGTTGGCGTTTATGCTGCGGTGTATCACCGGTGCGCGTCTCTATCGATATATCAAGCGCCATTTCTGCTATTGGTATTGTAAGATTGCGGTGAATATCAACGGCAAGTGCTTTTAGGGGCGAAATATAAAGCGTATGAATACCCGTAATCTTTTTGGTTTTTGTACGCGATAGGTTGAATAATGAAATGAGCGAAGGTAAAAAGCCGGCCAAAGTTTTACCTGCACCTGTTGGCGCAATAAGTAAAGTTGATAGGCCTTTTTCAGCCTTTTCAATGAGGGCGAGTTGATGGGGGCGTGGCTGCCAGTTTTTTTGTAAAAACCAATCTCTAAATTTTTCTGGTAAAAGATTAATTTTATCTATAGGGGCAGGAATATTAATTTCTGTCAAATAAGCCATCCATTGTTGTAATTATTTATAAAGTAAGAAATGTGATGCATTTTGACAATGGAATTGTTGAATGCCGGTTTGCTAAAGACAAAAAATAGACTAGATTTAAAAAAATTAGGAAATCTTATGAAGCTTTATGTCATCAATCTTGATCGCACACCAGAGCGCTTAAAACGTTTGCAGGAAATTTTTGGTGACTTGCAGCTTGAGTTGACGCGGGTTGCTGCAATTGACGCGCAAAATTTAAATGATGATGATGTAAACGAAATACAAAAAAATAATATATGGACGGAGCCTTTAACCAAGGGTGAAATTGCTTGTTTTTTAAGTCATGCCCGCGCGTTGCAGCTTATTGCAGACGGTGATGATGAATATGGCGCTATATTTGAGGATGATGTCGAGCTAGGTGAGGGCGCGCGAGATATTTTGCAAGATGACCAATGGATTATTGAGCATTTTAGCAAAAATAATTTAGAGCGTTTTCCGAAAAGTGTGAAGCGGTTTTCGGACAAAAAACGCGGTGTAAACAAAGGATTAGAGCGCCGATCTGATCCAGTCAGATCGAAATGCGCTCTAAGTAATGCGCCCTGCGATATAATCAAACTTGAAACATCTGGCAAAAAAGTTTGGCTGGGTGAGGGGCAAAAAATTGGTTGTTTTAAGGGGCAAGAATTTTATCTTGCGGAATTAAAATCAACTCATATCATGGCGGCTGCCTATATTGTTTCAAAACAGGCTGCGCAAAAATTATTAGTGCAAATGCAGCATGTAAGTGCGCCTTTTGATCATTGGTTATTTAATTTTGATTATGGCATTATCGATAAATTGAAAGCCTATCAGCTTGATCCTGCCATTGCTATACAAGCTAAATTACCAAGCACGTTGCAAGGTGAGCGAAGTCAAATCACCACAGCCAAGAAAGTTAAACGCACTAAAGCACAAACCATTAAACGCGAATTATGCCGGTTGGTAAAGCGCAGCAAGACGGGGCTTTGGGGATTGGGTATTAATCTATTGACTAAGACCCGCTGGAAACGCGTAGCCTTTGCAAAGAAAAGCTGAATAATTAGCCTTTATAGGCTGGTGTCACTAAATAGATCTAATCGATAAGGATTAAGGCGACGCTCGTCACCACGGCGAATGGTAACGCCATGTCGGTCAAAAAATTCAAGCAATAAAATAGCTATTTTTCGACCATTGTCTAAGCGATCACGTAAATCCGCAGCAACGAAAATGCCTTTTTCTTTTTGGCTGGCAATATCTCGCATGATGTCGATAATTTGGGCTAGCACTGGCTTTGGAAAAAAATAGTCTTGCGCGACTTCGTAAACGCGCCCCATGCGGCTAGATGCTTTCAAAATAGCACGCATATGGCTTTCATCAATGGTTAGATCATTGGCAAAATCACGGGTGCGCGGTGGTTTAAATCGCAAATCACCGTTTAAAATCGGGGAAATTTTTTGAAAAATTGCCTCATCTTCTGCGGATAAATGTGCTTCATGACCAAAAAGCCCAACCCATGCGCCAAAAATTCGATATTGTTTTTGTTTAATGCCTTCTTGCAGCAAAAGACGGAAAAAAGGTGCTTTTAACTCGGGCGCAGTTTGACGGCGCAATTGCTCTAGCCCGATGCCTTGCAAATCTGGCTCGGTCGCATGAAAATCAGTTAAAATAGCACTGACTTTTTCATTTATTGCTGCAAAATAAGTATCACTTAAAATGACAGTGCCGTCATTGGTGGCAATTTTTTTAACTTTGACAATGGTTAAAAGATCTTCGGCTTCTTTATCGGTTAAATTACGGGCGCGGCAAAATTCTTGCCAATTGACAAAAAATGGCTCAATTGCAAGGAGGGCGGTTAAAGCCTCAGCATGATTGCGATTTTCTAAAGCGTCAAGAATTGCCAGGCGCTGAGGGCTGCGTCTTTTGCGCGCTGGGGCAAAGGGATCAATAATAAAACCGCCGCCAATGGTTCTGCTTGCCGATGTATCACGAATAATAAAATGGTCAAAACTGGCGGCAATAATTGGTTCTTCACTGACTATTTGCACTAATGGCTTGCTATTTGGTGTGCCTTCATCACTTTCCAAAAAAACAAGTCGGGCAGCCATATCGCGCGCTCCATGGTGAAAGCGCACTGAAAACCATTGTTGCAAATTCTTTTTTTCATTGTTTAAGACTTGAAGCCTTACATCAAAGCGGTTGGTTGGTTGATCTAAAAAAGGATCAATCACCATATCGCCACGTTTGATACGGTCTAATGTAAGCATATCGCCAACAAGATTTAATGCTGCGCGGTCGCCGCTAATCGCCTGTGACTTTTCTTCATTTTGAACATGAAGCGTGCGAATGCGCCCTTTATAATGATGTGGCGCCACAACGATGTCGTCATTTTTATGGATTTGCCCCGATAAGACGCTGCCAGTAATAACTGTTCCTGCGCCCTTAACGCTAAAGGCGCGATCAATGGTTTGACGAAAACGCCCAGCAATTGGGCGATGTTTAAATTCTTGTGCTTCACAACTTAAAAATTGCCAAAGCTCATTAATGCCTTGTCCTGTTAATGATGAGACGGGGAATATTGGCGCATTTTGCAAAAAACTATTTTGAGTATAAAGTTTTGTATTTCTTGCTCAACTGCGATGAGTCGATCTCTATCAACAAGATCAATTTGGGTTAATGCAATTGCGCCTTTGGTAATCCCCATAAGTGATAATATATCAAGATGCTCGCGGGTTTGTGGCATAATGCCATCTTTTGCAGCAATTACCAGCAAAGCAAAATCGATGCTCGCCGCGCCAGTTGCCATGGTTGCAATTAGCTTTTCGTGGCCTGGAACATCTACAAAGCCAAGACGCTCGCCATTTTCAGCTGTTTTATAGGCAAAGCCTAGCTCAATCGTGATGCCGCGTTTTTTTTCTTCAATGAGGCGATCAGTGTCAATGCCAGTAAGCTTTTTTGACAAGGCTAGTTTTTCCGTGATCAATATGGCCAGCGGTTCCAATAATCATAAATCAAGTAATCCAAAATTGGCGGCAAAAGCCTGTGGTTCTTCCAATGTGCGTAAATCAAGCATAAGGCGATTGGCTTTCATACGACCAATGACCGGCACAGGTAGTTCGCGCAATTTTTGCGCCAATTGATTAAGGCTTAAGGTTTCATTTCCCGTGCTCTCGATTGCAATGGCAATGCTTGGCAGGGTTTGTGCCGGGCTTGCACCAGAGCCGACCTCACTTTCGCATGGTAGTATTTCGGCATTGAAGAAATCACCAAGGCTATTTTGTATGTCTGGCAATAACAATCCGGCCATTTCAGCAATGTCCTGACGCTTTCTTGCCAAAAAGCGTAAGGTTGGAATATTTTTTAGCATCAGGCTTTCATTCTTGTAGCAATGCAAAGTAGCTTCAAGGGCCGCAATGCGTATTTTATCCATGCGTAAAATACGTTTTAATGGATTGCGATTAATGCGCGCAATAAGCTCAGCCTTACCAACAATAAACCCAGCTTGGGGGCCCCCCAATAATTTGTCGCCTGAAAAACTAACAAGATCAGCACCTGCTTCGACCACTTCGCGGATACATGGTTCTGCCTGTAAGCCAAATTGTCGAAGATCAATAATATTGCCCGAGCCAAGATCTTCATAAAGCGGCAGTCCCGCATCATGCGCAATATTGGCGACTTCTTGAGTTGAAACGCTTTTGCTAAAACCTTGAATGACAAAATTTGAGGTATGGACTTTGGCTATTGCAGCAGTTTCTTCACTAATTGCATTAATATAATCCGCGCGATGGGTGCGGTTAGTCGTGCCTATTTCACGTAAAGTAACGCCGGCTTTTTCCATGATGTCTGGCATGCGGAAAGCGCCGCCAATTTCAATCAATTCACCGCGCGATATAATCACTTGCCGGCGCCCTGACTTTAACTCCCCCAACATGTTGAGGCTAATAAAAACAGCGGCAGCATTATTATTAACTAGGGTTGCATCTTCAGCGCCAGTGAGTTCGCAAATTAATTGGCGCAGATGGTCATCTCGCTCCCCTCTGCTGCCGCTTTTTAAATTATATTCAAGCGCAACTGGATTGCGCATAGCATCACTTGCGGCTGCAATGGCCGCATCGGATAGAATTGCACGGCCAAGATTGGTATGCAAAATGGTGCCCGTAAGATTATAGACTGGCCGTAATTTCGATATGGATTCGCTTTCAAGTCTTGCAAGAACCAGTCCTGCAAGAAGTGCCGTATCGCGCGCTGGGCGTCCAGCTTTTATCACTGAGCGTTCATTGTCGATAACTGATCTAATCGCTTCAACTGTCGCCTTATGGCCAAAGCTTTTTAATGCATCAGCCAAAAGATTGTGTGAAAGTAACAAATCAACCGAAGGCAGCTTTGAAAACACAACCACTATCCTTTATCAAAATCCATATAAAAATGGATTAAAAGCTCCGCGAACAAAGCGGCCTTCTTGTTTAACCAAGAGATCAAGAGCTAGCGACCCAATATCATCTGCAAAAACATCTAGATTAACATCTTTTTGCGCATCGGTCATTTTGCAATATTTGCCGCAATCTCTACAGCTTTCTACTAAAATACTACCAGGCCCATCAGCAACTTCACCATATTCAACAGCACCGGTTTCACCGCAAAATGTGCATTTTATGCGAACGTAATTCCACATTGTACCGCAATAAAGGCAAGAACAAAAGCGTGTGCCTTCAGCATTTGGCCAATTGACAATTTGCGATGCTGAATGAGTGCCGCCGCAAGCAGGGCATAGGTTTTGTTCAAGCGGTTTGATATTGCTTGCGTCAATTTGTGATGCAGCCAAACTATAAAGCACTTGCAAGCTCGCCAACATAAAAATATGTTCTGGTAATTGATCTTCTTGCAATTTGCGGTCATTAAGATTTTCAGCAATTTCTTTTTGCATCATTTTTGATTTTTTTACCGCGGCAAGAGCTTTCATTGAAGCTTCTGGCATAGTTATTTTTTCGATACGGGCAAAAAGATCTTTGGTAATTTTATTGGCAAGCGGATTTCTATATAATGCTGTGCGGTCAATAATTGGCATGCCAAAGCTTATTTGGCTTTTTTCATCAGTTAAAGACGTAAAACCGTCTTTGAATTTTTGTGCTGTTTCGTGCTGGGCTTTGGTTAAATCGGTTAAGAATTGGATATAGCTTGAAACGGGGTTAGTTGGAGCAAGACGCTCAAAGCGCAAAGCCCTATCTTCAAAAAGGCGATCAATATTGGCAACGCGGCAAACTGGTGGCTCGCGCATGGTTCCAACGGCTGTCATATCACCTTCAAATTTTTTATCACGTGGCATTTTCTATCCAGTAAGTTGATAGTTCTAAAGCGAGTGCTCTAAAACATATAAGAATGTGTGAGTGGCCATGTTTACATGGAAATGCTAAATAGTGCTAGGGTATTTTAGAAAAACTATTAACTTGCCACTTGCTAAAGCCGCAAAAGCGACGAATAATTAGACTATTTTTTACTTTCATTTAGGCTAAATTACGTGCATAAAAATTAAAAGGCATTGTTAAATAACCATGCCTTTTATGTCCATAATGCTGTAATCAGCGTTAAATTATAAAATTCCAAGATTTTGCCAGATAGGTAATGATTGTTCAACGACTTTGGTAAGGTCGGGTTTTAACAAACGAACAGCATCGGCTTCAGTTGGAATGATATCCCCTTCAAAAGATAGGGAATCGCTGCGCTCAATCGCTCTTTTCCAAATTTTCTTGGCAAGATCATTGACGGTTGGCTTGCTGCCATCGGCAAGGGCATCAAAAACAATTAGATCAAAAAAGTTCATTATAAAGCCGTTGCCACTTGCAGCGCAGGCAAGGATGCCCAATTTACGTTCCTGCTCAAGACAGGTTTTGACGTATAGTTTATTGAAGTTTCTTACCTCCTCACGTGATTTCTGCATCTTTATCGGTTTGATGATGTGAACATAATTTGCCGCGAGTAAAAGGCCAATAATTTGTCTTGCATTAGGATTAAGTTCTGGAATTCCGGGAAGTGTTACCAATTCGCCAAGGCTCATTGGTTTCTTTTCCAAAGCATCAAAAATTGGGCCGAACAAGTCTTTGTTAAGACTTAAATCACCGACATGAGAGGCGACAGAGTAAAGGATTTTTTCTTTTGGGACAGCAAGTTGTAAAACACATTTCTTTAATTGCTCAAGCGCTTTTTTTGGCTGTAAGGCAACGGAGCCCCGAGCAAATAGGTCTTTACGAAATTTACGGTTGATAAAATAATCTTTAAGTGTTTCAACTGTTTGTGGGGCAGTCGCCGCCAAAATCTTACTTTGTTTATAAGAAAATGCAAATTCATCAAAATTCTCGATATAGGTACAAATGCCGACATATTTTAGTTTGGCTTCACTAAGATCCTTGGCAACATCGACATGGAATGCGGGGGCCCAATCTTGATTTAAATATTCGTGTGAAAGATATGTGCCGTTATCCGGTAATTTGCGGACAAATTGCTCAGGAATAAAGCGAAGATTTTCGGGTAATAGGTCCTTTATTCTGTGGGCTGCCTTTAATACGCGCTGGTCGCTGCGTCCAGTTTCTTCAAGTGCCAGTTGGAACAGTAATTTTTGAAAAGGGATCACTTCGGACCAAGCAGGAAGGGTATTATAGGACACATAAACAATGCCGCCTGGCTTTAGATATTTTTTTATAAATTGTACGATATATTGGCGGTTTTGCGCGCTTACCCAGCTCCACACGCCATGCAGTGTAATATAATCAAATAAAGGCATACCTTCAGGACAAGGCTCTTCGGCTATTTGCTGGAAAGAGCATTCTTCAAAATGTACATTATTTAAATTGGCTTTTTCAGCCATGCGCCTTGCTTCAAAAATATGGGCAGGGTTAAAATCAAATGCCCAAACATTAGCATTCTTATTCGCTGCGGCAATTAGGAGCGATGTTTCTCCGCGTCCGCAGCCAAGCTCACAATAATTATAATCTGCATCTGCAGGAACTGGCAATTCAATACCGTTTAATTGGCATACCATATCCATATGACTGGGGGTTTGTTCGACATATGTACCTGTTGTATATTCAATATCAGCGACATAACCATCGTGCCACATATTTGTCATGTTTTTACCTTGTTATTGTTTTAGTGTTAATATTAGAATGTTTTTATATTTTAATTTATAGATATTGCCTTGGCATCGGGATTATGTGGTCCTATGTCAGCGGTGATTAAACTTCGCTTGGCGCTTCTCAACAAAAGCAGCCATTCCTTCTTTTTGATCCTCTAGGGCAAAAAGCGAATGGAATATGCGCCGTTCAAACTGTAAACCCTGCTCCAAGGACAGTTCTTCAGCCATTTTGATCGTTTCTTTGGCTAGCATCGCGACCGGACGCGACATGGAGGCAATGGAAATTGCGGTCTTCAAAGCTTCTTCTTGTAAGTTTTCGCTCGGAATAATTCGTGCAACCAATCCGCAGCGTTCAGCTTCTTCTGCTCCCATCATGCGCCCAGTTAAGCACATGTCCATTGCTTTCGTCCGACCGATAAGTTTGGTTAAGCGCTGGGTGGCGCCCATGCCTGGCATGATGCCTAGCTTTATTTCGGGCTGACCAAATTTAGCCGTCTCATCGGCAAGAATAATGTCGCACATCATCGCAAGTTCGCAGCCACCGCCCAATGCATAGCCAGAAACAGCCGCAATTGTGGGTGTGCGCAGATTGCTGAACTTTTGCCATTGGGCAAACCAATCCTGCATATACATTTCTATATAGCTTTGGCTCTGCATCTCTTTAATGTCGGCACCAGCT
>NZ_CP059725.1:2822500-2825000 GCF_014117425.1 Bartonella sp. HY038 | reverse complement strand
GATGTGAGGATCCCAAAACAACCAGGATGTTGGCTTAGAAGCAGCCATCATTTAAAGAAAGCGTAACAGCTCACTGGTCTAAATAAGGGTCTTTGCGCCGAAAATGTAACGGGGCTAAAGCCATACACCGAAGATGTGGATTTACACGTAAGTGTAAGTGGTAGCGGAGCGTTCCATAAGCCTGTGAAGGGATACCCGTGAGGGATCCTGGAGGTATTGGAAGTGAGAATGCTGACATGAGTAACGATAAAGGGAGTGAGAGACTCCCTCGCCGAAAGTCCAAGGGTTCCTGCTTAAAGTTAATCTGAGCAGGGTGAGCCGGCCCCTAAGACGAGGCCGAAAGGCGTAGTCGATGGGAACCACGTTAATATTCGTGGGCCTGTGGGAAGTGACGGATTGCGTAAATTGTATCATCTTATTGGATTGATGATGCAGTGAAGCAGTTCCAGGAAATAGCTCCCACATTATAGACCGTACCCGAAACCGACACAGGTGGACCGGTAGAGAATACCAAGGCGCTTGAGAGAACTATGTTGAAGGAACTCGGCAAATTGCACGCGTAACTTCGGAAGAAGCGTGACCCTTTAGCGGGCAACCGTTAGGGGGTGGCACAGACCAGGGGGTAGCGACTGTTTACCAAAAACACAGGGCTCTGCGAAGTCGCAAGACGACGTATAGGGTCTGACGCCTGCCCGGTGCTGGAAGGTTAAGAGGAGATGTGCAAGCATTGAATTGAAGCCCCAGTAAACGGCGGCCGTAACTATAACGGTCCTAAGGTAGCGAAATTCCTTGTCGGGTAAGTTCCGACCTGCACGAATGGCGTAACGACTTCCCCGCTGTCTCCAACATAGACTCAGTGAAATTGAATTCCCCGTGAAGATGCGGGGTTCCTGCGGTTAGACGGAAAGACCCCGTGCACCTTTACTATAGCTTTACACTGGCATTCGTGTCGACATGTGTAGGATAGGTGGTAGACTTTGAAGCAGTGGCGCCAGCCATTGTGGAGTCTTCCTTGAAATACCACCCTTATCTACATGGATGTCTAACTGCGTTCCGTTATCCGGAACCAGGACCGTGTATGGTGGGTAGTTTGACTGGGGCGGTCGCCTCCTAAAGAGTAACGGAGGCGCGCGATGGTGGGCTCAGAACGGTCGGAAATCGTTCGCTGAGTGCAATGGCATAAGCCTGCCTGACTGTAAGACTGACAAGTCGAGCAGAGTCGAAAGACGGTCATAGTGATCCGGTGGTCCCGTGTGGAAGGGCCATCGCTCAACGGATAAAAGGTACGCCGGGGATAACAGGCTGATGACCCCCAAGAGTCCATATCGACGGGGTTGTTTGGCACCTCGATGTCGACTCATCGCATCCTGGGGCTGGAGCAGGTCCCAAGGGTATGGCTGTTCGCCATTTAAAGCGGTACGTGAGTTGGGTTCAGAACGTCGTGAGACAGTTCGGTCCCTATCTGCCGTGGGTGTAGGAATATTGATAGGATCTGTCCCTAGTACGAGAGGACCGGGATGGACGTATCTCTGGTGGACCTGTTGTGGCGCCAGCCGCATAGCAGGGTAGCTATATACGGAAGGGATAACCGCTGAAGGCATCTAAGCGGGAAACCCACCTAAAAACGAGTATTCCCATGAGAACCGTGGAAGACGACCACGTTGATAGGTCAGGTGTGGAAGTGTGGTAACACATGAAGCTTACTGATACTAATCGTTCAATCGGCTTGATCGTTCCCATTACCTATATCCAGTTAATAAAAAAGCAGAAAAATCAAAACCAGCTTCAATTCGTTCATGCCTTTCGCCGACCTGGTGGTTATGGCGGAGCGGCTGCACCCGATCCCATTCCGAACTCGGCCGTGAAACGCTCCAGCGCCAATGGTACTTTGTCTTAAGACACGGGAGAGTAGGTCGCTGCCAGGTCTGCAAAATGCATGTATGAATATTTTCTCTTCACCATCAAACAAATCAATTTGTCTAGCTGATAAATCCCAAGCAATATAAGCCCTATAGCTTAAATCATTCCTTGGAAAAAAGACACAAAATCAAGATAATAACGCTTCCTAAAAGCATGACATTATTTTAAAAATGTGCCTTAATATCAGATACTCCTTCACAACATACCGGTCGTGAAGAAGTAAACAAAACCCTTGACGCGGGGTGGAGCAGCCCGGTAGCTCGTCAGGCTCATAACCTGAAGGTCGTAGGTTCAAATCCTGCCCCCGCAACCAATAAAACCCATCAGCAAAATAATAGACACATTGATTAGACATATACAATAACCCCAAGAAAGCAGTTCTTGGCGGTTTATAACGCCATAATGCCAATTCGGTACGTGCGCCAAAACCGGCACTGCTAATATGGTAGAACACACCTCTTCCCAACCAAAGAAAACCATAACCAAGATGTGTAAGCAAAGGTGCGCTCTAGATTCTTTGTAATGCGAAAAATAGCAACTTGTTTTTTAAAGACGATGTTCGGCATTCCGTTTTTGGTTG